>DXGJ01000002.1 GCA_019113985.1 Candidatus Levilactobacillus faecigallinarum | reverse complement strand
GGTTAGTTGTTAGCAGTTGCTTTTGCAACGACCTGACGGCCATCGTAGAAACCACAACTTGGGCAAACCATGTGAGACTTACGAAGTTCTCCACAGTTTTGGCATGGCGTCAAACCAGGGACACTCAACTTAATGTGACCCCGACGCATGCGCTTTTTCGTCTTAGACGTTTTCCGCTTAGGTACAGCCAAAGAAAACACCTCCTTTAATTAAAATTATCCACTAGTGAAAAAATTTTAAGGCTTACAAAGTGACTACTTATCATCCTGATCAGGGAAGAAGTCTTTTAGCTTTGCAAGACGTGGATCAACTGATTGATTTTCTGCCTCGACCTTATCCAGATCCGCTTCGCTGACAACTTGCCAGTCCTTGCCTTCCGGCATCGCGGCTCCCTGAGATTCGGCGTCCGACAGAATGTGCATCGGAATCTGCAAAATAATGTTATCGCCAACGGCCTTATCAAAATCAATCTGGTCATCGGTGACCACCATCACAACGTCGGTTTTCTCAAACCGTTGCGTTGCTGCGGGGTCCGAAACGTAATACTCCGTCATCTCAAAATCGACGGGCAAGTGAACCGGTGTTAATGACCGGCTAGACGGAACCGTTAAGTCCGCCTTGACCTTCGCCACTACCACAACGTCCCCACCTTCGACAACGGAGACCAGCCCCTTCGCCGTAACGGCGCTCAGGTCCAATACTTCGTCACCGTAGCGAGCCATCAGATCCGCCTTTAAATCCAGCGTCTCATCAAAGTTCATCGGGTCATTACGGTAGTTCTTGCGTAACTCGGTCAACGACCATTTCATCGTTATCCCTCCAATGCAACGTGATAAATTATACCTGTCAAGCGAAATGATGTCAAGGTAATTTCCTTGATAGTCACTTGGAAAACGGAAAGTTTACGGGAATCCGGCCATAATCCTGGTCAATCCCCGTCACCAGCGTTCGCACGGCGCCGGCCCGATCGTCCAACGCTCCCACGCCTCGCTGCCAGTCGCGGTCAGCCCGGCTCACTAGCGGCAAGGACACGTGCTTTTTAATCTGGTGGAGGTAGGCCCGGCCGGTCTCATTATACCCCAAAACGCGTAAATACTGCGGGCCAACCAGCATTTCAGTCGGCTTGGCCTGTAACAGGACTGAAGCTGCCTGTCGCTGCAACCGCGTGTACGTGTAACGTTTGGTCTTCACGTCATGCATGAACGCCGCAAAGCTGGTAGCGGGCAACGCTGCTTTTTTCAACCGGTATTCGACACCTTCCGTCACCTGATACAACTGGTGTAAGTCGGCAACGTCGCTGCTAACCAACTGATACCGCAGCAAGGCCCAAAAACTCGACCAGTCCGTCAGCTGTGACGTCCGCAGGAGCTGCAGCGTACTGCTAGGGACCACGGGGGCCACGGCCGCCCAGTCGCCCGCTAAGGCGGCCGTCCGAATGGCCGTGGCACTGGCATACTGCGCCCCGGTAGCAATCTGCGCATCGTTATGCTGACTTCCCCGCCGCTCTAGTGGTAAGAGCTGTAACGGGTCACCCTGCCGCCGATTGGCTAAAGCGTAGAAGAACCCCAAGATATCGTTCGCCGCCGCCAGAGTAATCCCGGTCTGCTCACGCAGATACCCCTGAAACAGACTCGCGTAGGTTTGGTCGAACCGTTTAAAGGTCGTCGTATCCTGCGGGAGATGCGCCATCAGTGTCTCATAATCCAGCTCGGGGTTCTCGGTACCAAAGCCCAGCCAGCGACACCCCAGGGCCGCCAATAGCTGCACGCCACCGGCCGCAAACAAGTGTGCTGGCTGCAGGGCGCTAGTGGTCGGTAATTCAACCACCAGGTCGATGCCGCCCGCCAAGGCTGCTTGCGTCCGTTGCCACTTATCCAGTAGTGCCGGTTCCCCCCGTTGGACCCAGTTACCACTCATGGCGGCCACGACCACGTCAGCACCGGTCAGGTCGCGCACCCGGCGGATCTGGTAGGCGTGCCCGTTATGAAAGGGATTATACTCGGCAATGATGCCGGCTGCTTGTAACGTCATGCTGGTTAAGCCTCCCGTGTAACCTCAAAGAACCACCGGGTCGTATCGTCGGCAACATCATGCTGTCCAAAGTCGGCACTGACCCGTTGCAACGTCAGTCCGGCCGCTGCCAACGCCTTACGGTAGTCGGTCAATGGGTAGGTCCGCTCATGGTGTAGTTCGGTGACCTTGTGATAAGCATCGTCGTCCATATCATGAATGAAGAAAGTTAGGTCATGGTCGACTGAATGTGCTTCATCTTCGATTCCATAGCTGGTCCAGAGAAAGGCCCGCTGGTCATCCACGTAGTTGTACATGTACCCTGGGTAAACGTCGTCCGTCTGGTGTGGCGTGATGACGTCAAACAAAAACTTACCGCCGGGGAGTAGGTGATCGCGCACCTGTTTAAAGGCCGTGGTAACGGCGGCCAAGCCCTCTAAGTAACAGAAGGAATCAGCAAAACAGGTCACGGTCTGGTACTGGTCCGCTAACCCACTCAGGTCCAACATGTTCCCCTGCATCAACGGAAAGTCCACCTGGGCCTCCTGCGCGTGTTTAGCGGCTAGGGCTAGCATCTCTTCCGAGAGGTCCAAGCCACTCACCGTGTAACCATTCTCCGCTAATTGTACGCCTAACCGACCACTCCCACAGGCCAAATCCAACAAGGGCCCATCGGTGGGAGCAACACGGGAAGCGACAAAATCCAGCCATTGGTCGTACATGGCTGGATCGAATAGATCGTCGTATAACTGGGCGAAGGATTGATAAATCATGCTTCTGCTTCTACCCAAGCACTCAGGTCGACGGTTGGCGCGTCTGACCAGAGCTTTTCAAGGTTATAGTGGGACCGTTGTTCCTTTTGGAAAACGTGGACGATGACATCACCCAGATCGATCAAAATCCAGTTGGCCCCATCCTTCCCCTCGACGTCACGAATCTCGACGTCGTTTTCGGCAGCCTTGTCGATAATTTCATCGGCAATCGCCTTAACTTGCCGTTGCGAATTGGCTTCCATAATTAAGAAGTAATCAGCCATCAAGCTAATCTTTTGCATATCTAATGCGGTAATTTCTTCAGCCCGCTTACTCTCGGCGGCCTTAACGGCAATCTCTAATAAAGTTTTACTTTCCAACTTGTGAGCTCCTCTCAAACGTTCGGATAACGCCGAATCCAGGCGTTATACGCGATAATTGACTGCGGATAGACTGGTTTACTGGTCGCAACCAGATACGCCAGCGTATGTTTTGACTGATACGCGACCCCCAACTCAAGTTGTTGGTCGGTCAGCTTTCGGGCTTCATCGACGCCCGGAAAATCCCGTGCCGGTTCGATGAAATCAGCCATGTAAACGATTTGTTCTAGCTTGGTCATGTAGACTGCCCCAGTGGTATGGTGCCGCACGGCATTCAGGATATCCTCGTCGGTTACCCCCAGCTCGCGCTTCACGAACTCGGCCCCCACGACACCGTGCCAGATAGCATTGCCGTAGTTCAGGAGTTCCGGATTCATCGCGTACCGGTGAATGGCATCGATGAAATCTTCATCCGGCCGTTGCTTGGCGTAATCGTGGGTCAGACCGGCAATACTAGCCTTCTCCAGGTCAACGCCGTTAGCTTGGGCTAACTTCATGGCCGTTTGTTCGACCCGTAAGACGTGCTTAAACCGTTTAGGCTTCAGCTGCTGCTTAATCTTGGCCAGCAACTCCTCACGGGTTCCGGGGAAAAGGTGCTGGGTGTAAGTGATCTCAGTCACGGTATAACAGATGCTCCTTTATATAAAGGTCGACCATGGTCGGCACCAAGTAACGGACGGATTGCCCGCGCCGCACCTGGTCCCTGACCATCGTTGAACTAATACCAATTTGCGGGACGTCGACCCAGAGAACTGGGTACGGTGACTCATGGGTGTACCCCTGCCGGCACACGCCCACGAACTGGACTAACTTGACCAGATCGTTGATGCGATACCACTTAGGCAGGTAGGCTACCATGTCGCCCCCAATGATAAAATAATACTGATTCTCGGGATGCTGTTGGGTCAGCTGGACCATGGTGTCATAGCTATAACTACGGCCGCCCCGTTGAACCTCGGCTAGTTCCAGCGAGAATCGTGGATTGTCGGCAATCGCTGCCTTGACCATGGCCACACGGTCCTTCGCCGGAATCGTCAACTTACGATCCACGTGTGGCGGCTCCGCGTCCGGCATGAACAAGACTTGATCCAAGCCCAATTGGGTCGCAACCTGATCCGCAATCACCAAATGTCCCAGGTGGGGCGGATTAAAAGTCCCGCCAAGAATACCTACCCGGCGTTTCTTGGCTGTGGCCGCCATCTGCGTTGCGACCTGCGTACTCGTTCGTTCTAAGATCTTTACCACGACTGCTAGACCTCCTTACATATCTTCAACAACCGTTGAGAAACGTTGGTTATCAACGTCTGTCGCTGGCCGATAAAGGACCAGGACCCGTCCAATCGTCTGGACGACTTGAATCTCGGTGTTCCCTTCGATGTAGGCCTTGGTCTCGTCGACCGTAGCTTCTGCGCTCTGTTGCAAGTTGATCTTAATCAGTTCCCGCTTCTCCAGCGCACCGGTCAGTTGGTCCAACCAAGCAGCAGTCAGACCATTCTTCCCGACCGAAAAGATGGGCCGCATGTTGTGGGCCTGGGCCCGTAAGTAACGTTTTTGTTTGCCTCGTAACAAATTGTTTTCCTCCATTAAGTTAAATCATTGCACGTCGTAACAGAACGCCAACACCCTCAGGTGCCCAGCCCGTCACGTTGACGCCAGCCGGAACCGTAATCCACCCCAGGCCTTCGAAGACCAGGTCACTCTTGGCCGTGGTCTTGAATTCGTGAGCCACCAGAGATGGGAAGTCGTCAACGTCTTCTGGCTGGGGCGGTGTCAGGAGTTGCCCGAGTTGCCGCTGCCGGAAGTCGTCAGCATTCTCCAACTTGGTCCGGTGAATGTACAGGTTGTTCTCGAAGTAAGCCGTAAAGCCCGACTTCGGTCCCTTGGTGTAGTCAAACCGGGCTACCCCACCAAAGAACAACGTTTGTTGGTCGTTGAGCTGGTAGACCTTCGGCTTGATCATCTTCTGGGGCGTCACAATCTTCAGGTCCTTACCCGTTAGGTAATGGGCCATCTGCTGGTTTTGAATAATGCCGGGCGTGTCGACCAAAACATGGTCGTCATCTAGTGGCAATTCAATCTTATCCAACGTGGTTCCCGGGAACCGTGACGTCGTGATGAGGTCCTTGACCCCGGTGTTTTGCCGGATAATCTGATTGATCAACGTGGATTTCCCAACGTTGGTCACCCCAACCACGTAAACGTCCCGGTCGCCCCGGTACTTGTCGATCAATTTTAATAACCCATCGACCGATTGATTGGTTTTGGCACTCAACAGCGTCACATCGATGGGCCGTAAGCCCGCCTCGTTCGCCCGTTGCCGTAACCAATCCTGTAACTTGCTCCGCTTCAAAGAACGGGGCAGGATGTCTTCTTTATTACCGACCAGTAAGATCGGGTTGTCACCGACAAAACGGTGGAGTCCCGGAATCACACTTCCGTTAAAGTCAAAGATGTCCACGACATAAACAATCAGCGCATTGGCATCCCGAATCTGCGTTAACAGGTTCAAGAAATCATCGTCGGTCAGCCCCACCGGCACAATTTCGTTGTAGTGCCGGAGCCGGAAGCATCGTTGGCAATAAACTTCGTTATTTTCGATGCCCTTGTCCAGGGCCGACTGAGGGGTGTACCCCGGTGCCGCCTTGTCTGTCGTTTGAATCACCGCGCCACAGCCAATGCAGCGTAACGGTTCCCCATCTACTAAGACGGGGTCAGTGTGTTTTTCGTTCATTTAAATCCTCCTGCCAAGTTAAGTTCGGATAAACGTGGCGCAAGCGCCACATGACAACCTTTTCTAATAGCCGATTTCCCTTTGTGATCCACGCATCGGACTTGATCAAGGGTTTGACCAAGACGCTGCGAATCCCGCAATTATGGGCGGCCCAGACGTCGGTCATCAACTGGTCACCGACCATGATGACTTCGTCGCGGCGTAAGTGCCAGTGACGTAAGGCTCGCCGTAAACCGAATGCTAGCGGCTTAAGGGCCCGGTGAATGTACGGGAGATGGAACGGTGCGACGGCACGGTCCACCCGCTGACGACTGTTGTTGGAAACCACAATCACTTGGATCCCCGCCAATTCGAGGAGATTCAACCAGTGACGCAACTCTGGGGTCCCGTCCGGGTTGTTCCAGGCAATCAACGTATTATCCAAGTCGGTTAAGACCGCTCGAATCCCCTGCGACTTCAAGTCGGCGGGGGTCAAATCATAAATGTTCGTAACCATCCACGTGGGTTTAAATCCAGCAACCATGCGGGTGACTCCTCCCTTCGTGCAACTGCCATATTGGCATGTCTAGCACTTTATTATACGCAATATTACAAGTTTTTGCTACCCAGGCAATCTCGCTATCATAACATCTTTCACCCTTTTTAGGCGGGTAAATGACTTGTGAAACACTGGAATTTACCCGTCGCGCAGTTTCGCCGACCCGAATGCCACGCTGTGGGCACAGAATGATGGGAATTGTGGACAGATGTCGCGACGCTCCGTCCCGGTGGTGCCACGCTGCTAAGTAGCTAATATCACTTATAGCGTCCGCAAAAAAGTAAATTTTCTACCTAATCGCGACCATAAAGTATCATTCTAACAACGTATTCCCACAAAGTAATTGAAAAACGTGGCTAAACGCCATGTAGTTGATATCCACACTATTAGCAGAGTGGAGCCGCCCTGGATGACGCGCAGTGAAATTATGCTTAGCCGGCGTTTTTTGCCGGGTTAGCATAAGGCCGAGCTTCAAGACTTTTGGGTTGTGAAAGGCTTGAAGTCGTGCCCACAGCGTGGCATCCGGGGCGGCGGAACGGCGCGTACAGTCACCACAACCCATCCAACCGCTCAGATAACAAAAAAGACCCCGCTGAGAAAGTCAGCGAAGTCTTTTCCATCGACTGAATTAAGCAGCCAATGCTTCCTTAGCTTGGTCAGCTAAAGCAGTGAATGCAGCAGCATCATTGATGGCCAGGTCGGCTAACATCTTCCGGTTAACATCGATGTTGGCTAACTTCAAACCGTGCATCAATTGGCTGTAGCTCAGACCGTTGATCCGAGCAGCTGCGTTGATCCGAGTGATCCAAAGTTGACGGAAGTTACGCTTAGTCGCTTTCCGGTCACGGAATGCGTACTGGCGACCCTTCATCACTTGGTCCTTAGCAACCTTGAACAAACGGTGCTTGGAGCCCCGGTAACCCTTAGCTAACTTTAAAACTTTCTTACGACGTGCGCGTGTAACAGTACCGCCTTTAACTCGTGGCATAATCTTTTCCTCCTAAAATCAATTCAAACATTATGGCGACGATTTTATCGTCAACCCGAAATTCCCAACGACCGAATTACTTTTGTAATAAACTCCGGTAAGTCTTGATAGTCGTTTCGTTCATCATCCGGGTCCCACGAAGGTTCCGGCGTTGCTTCTTGGTCTTACCGTGGAAACGGTGACTCGTGTAAGCGTTGGCGCTCTTGATTCCGCCCTTAGCAGTTACTTTGAAACGCTTAGCTGCAGCACGGTTAGTCTTCATCTTTGGCATAGTACGAAAAATCCTCCTTAAAATTGGTAGCCAAGGCTACCACCATCAACTCTACTTTTTCTCGATGGGGCTGAGCATCAAGAACATGCTCCGACCATCCATCTTTGGCCGTTGTTCAACCGTTGCGACATCCGCAGTTTCCTGGGCCATCCGGTTGAGCACTTCGCGTCCAATGTCTTTGTGGGTAATGGCCCGTCCCTTAAACCGAATCGATACGCGAACTTTTTCACCCTTCGTCAAGAACTTCTTAGCGTTCTTCAACTTAAAGTTAAAGTCGTTGGTATCAATGGTAGGACTCAGACGCACTTCCTTAACACTGACCACTTTTTGCTTTTTCCGCGCTTCGCGTTGCTTCTTCTGCAACTCGAACCGGTACTTCCCGTAGTCCATGATGCGGGCTACTGGTGGTTTAGCTTTCGGTGCAACCAAAACTAAATCGAGGTTTGCGTCTTCTGCGATTTGTAATGCATCCCGCTTAGACTTAATGCCCAATTGGTCACCGTTATCGGCAATCAACCGAACTTCGCGTGCGCGAATCCCCTCGTTGACAATCGTGTCGTTTGCTATGGTAATCCACCTCCAAAATAATCTTGAGAACAACAAACATGAGACAAAAAATGCGAGAACCTTTGATGAAAATCAAACGGCTCCCGCAAGAAATTCCATTATAAAAACGGAATTAACGTGCATATCCAGCCCAGCGACTTATTTGTCCCAAGGCGAGAAGCGGTAGCCTCTGCTTAATTTCTCAACTTAACCATCATACCAGGACTAATGAGGGATGTCAACGATGTTTCTCAAAATGCTTGTTGACCCCCGCAAATCACGGGAAAAGCTGATATTTTAGTATCTACCATGTTAAGAAATAATTGTGGCCCGGTCAAGTCAAATTTGCCAGGTATCGTCGCTAAAAAGAACGGCCCTCCCATTCCCCACAAAGGGACTCAGAAAGGCCGTTCTCATTTTAAGATACTTTAGTTTTCTTCACGACTGTATGAAGCAATGTCGTCCAAGATTTCCTTCATGAAGTCGGCACTGCTCATTGAGTTAGCGTCTTCTTCACCGTACTTCCGCACGGAAACACTGCCGTCGGCCATTTCTTGTTCACCAACAACCAACGTGTATGGAATCTTGTGGGTCTGAGCATCCCGGATGAGGTAGCCCATCTTCTCGCCCCGCTTGTCCACGTTGACCCGGATGTCAGCGGCCTTCATTTCGGCAGCCAACTTGTCCGCGTAGGCCCCATGCTTCTCTTCGGAAACTGGGATGATCGTCACTTGCTTAGGTGCCAACCAAGTTGGGAAAGCACCCTTGTAGATTTCAGTCAGGTAAGCGGTGAACCGCTCCATGGTTGAAACCAAGCCACGGTGAATCATCACTGGACGGTGCTCTTCACCATCGGCCCCAACGTAGTGCAGGTCGAAGCGTTCTGGCAACATGAAGTCCAATTGAATGGTGGACAGCGTTTCTTCGTTCCCCATGGCCGTCTTGGTTTGGACGTCCAACTTAGGACCGTAGAAGGCCGCTTCCCCTTCGGCTTCAACGTAGTCCAAGCCGAGGTCATCCATGGCACCCTTTAACATGGCCTGTGCCTTGTTCCACATCTCGTCATCGTCAAAGTACTTTTCCGTGTTCTTAGGGTCACGGTAGCTCAGACGGAACGTGTAGTCCTTGATGTCGAAGTCAGCGTAAACCTTGACCATCAGGTTCAGGATCTTCTTGAATTCGTCTTGAATCTGTTCTGGCGCCACGAAGGTGTGCCCATCGTTCAGCGTCATTTCACGAACTCGTTGCAAACCACTCAGGGCACCAGACTTTTCGTAACGGTGCATCATCCCTAATTCGGCAATCCGCAATGGTAATTCACGGTAAGACCGGATGTGGTGGTTGTAGATTTGAATGTGGCTAGGGCAGTTCATTGGCCGTAATTCAAGCATTTCGCCATCGCCCATGTCCATTGGTGGGAACATGTCTTCGCGGTAGTGGGCCCAGTGACCGGACTGCTTGTACAGGTCCAGGTTAGCCAGAACTGGTGTGTAAACGTGTTGGTACCCGTTGGCAACTTCCTTGTCAATGATGTACCGTTCGATAGTCCGCCGAATCGTGGCCCCGTTTGGCATCCAGTATGGTAAGCCGGCCCCAACCTTAGGATCAACGAAGAACAAGTCAAGTTGGTTCCCAATAACCCGGTGATCGCGTTCACGTGCTTCTTGGCGCTTTTCCAGGTCAGCCTTTAAGTCAGCGTCCTTGTAGAAGGCCGTCCCGTAAATCCGTTGTAACATTGGGTTTGAGGACTTACCTTGCCAGTAAGCACCGGCAACGGACAATAACTTAAAGTGCTTAACGTCCTTGGTGGTTGGCAACTGAGCACCATCACTCAGCACTTGGTAGTCACCAATTTTTAAGAATGGTACTTGGTCGCCATCGATGGCGTTGATCAACGCCGTACTGAATTGATCATCCTTGGCAGCGGCTAAGGCGTCGTCCTTGCTCAGGGAGATGCGTTGGATGTCCAGCTTATCAGCAGCCAACTTTTCAACGACAACGGCTAAGGCGTCGAGTTCGTCAACGCTAACCTGTTGGTCGTCCTTGTCGGTGTCCACGTAGAATCCGTCTTCGTCGGCGCTAACTTCACCCAAACGAATGGCTGGGAATTCCTTCTTTAAGGCGATACGCACCAAAGCAGCCGTGGTGTTCCGCAGAACCGTCAGCCCTTCGGCATCGTTCTTGGTGATAATGGCGATTTCACCGTCACCCTTTAAGGGGGTCAGGTAATCGACCAATTCACCGTTGTATTTTGCCGCAACGGCCTTTTTTGCTAAGCTAATTGAAATGGATTCGGCAACGTCAGCTGGCGTCGTCCCTTCGGCAAAGGATTGAACCTTGCCATCAGGGAATTTAATTGAAATGTCTGCCATGGTATTATCTCCCTTGTGTGTTTTGAGTGGTTAACCACAAAAAGTCCCCAGCATCCAATAAGGACACTGGGGACGTCAATTTTAACGTGGTTCCACCCGATATTCATCACGAGACTACGCCCGTGAACTCTAGTCGTCGATAACGGAACGGACCGGCCGGAAATTTCCTTCCGACAGCTGCGAAAGCGGTAATCCTAAGGGGCGTTTAAGCGAGCTTCCAATCTAGGCTCTCTCTTCCTGGAAACGTCCACCCTAGCATCGTATCTTTCGTCAACACTTTTATGGCTTCAACGACTATTAAACACTCACGTGGTTAGCTTGTCAAGCGCCTAGCCGAAATTTATTGTGGTCGGCGGTTGACACCCACCATGGTGATTTCGCGCGCCAAAAACCGAATTCGTTGCATCAGTCGTTGGGCTTTCAACGGTTCATCGTCGCCTCGCGAGGAGATCCGCAAATGTTCATTTTCCAACTGTTCCATCGAGAAATTCGAACTAAAGAACGTTGGGAGTTCCTCCTGCATCCGGTACTCCAGGATGACCCCCAGAATATCGTCACGGACCCACGCGGACATCGCGTCAGCCCCGATGTCGTCGATCATCAGGACCGGTGCACGTTTAATCGCGTCAAGTTTATCACCGACCCCGTTCTGGGCAATCGCATTTTTCATCTCGACCGCCAGGCTTGGGAAATGAATCAGGGTGCTGGAGAACCCATCACTGGCCAGTTGATTGGCAATGGCAGCCAACAAATAGGTCTTGCCCACGCCAAAGCTACCGGCCAGGTATAGGGCCTGGTGCCGTCGATGGGGGCTGGCCTCGTAAGTGTCGATGAAGTCGTAGGCCGCCATCAGAGCTTCCATCCGTTGCTCATCGTGGTCAAAGCTGTCCAGTTGCGCATCCCGAATGTCCTTGGGCATGGCAATCGACTTGACCCGCTGCCGGAGTTGCTGCTGCGCCTGCTTGTCCTGGGTCGCCTGAGTCGGCACGTAGGCCACGTCCACCAGATGATTGGAGACGATCAACTGCGGTTCATAACCCGCTGCAAACGTTTCGCCCCCCTGGGCCACCTTATCCCGTTCCGTCACGAACTCGTAAAGCTTCGCGGCCGACCGTTCCAGGGCATCCTCCGCTAACTCCGCCTGATGGTCCGCCACAAACTGTTTAACCGCCGCATCTGAATAGACCTTTTCCATTAATTGACGGTAATTGGTATTCAGGTGTCGTTGGCTCATCAGTTGTTGCATGGTCTTGCTAACATCCTCCATTTAGGATTCCTCCTTTCCCTGACGCCGTTCCTTGAAGCGCGCGATTCGGTCATTCAACGCTTGCTTTTGTTTGTTCGAGAGTTTTTGATCCTGCGTCTGCTTCGGTGCCTGGGTGGTCTTCGCCCATTCCGGTAACGTCTCCTTGACCGTGGGAGCATTCCGCCGGTTATTCCGCGAACGCGGCCGGTTAGCTGCCTGCTGGCGGTCGCGGACCTTGGCGATGGCCTGTTCCGGCGTCTGGACCTTGGCCCTGCTCCAGTCATTGGCGATGGTGTCTAACAGAGCCTTGTTCAGAGTTGGCCGGTCCTCATCCACTAAAACGTGATAAATCATCAGGTTCAAGACGCTCGTGGGAAAGAGTTGACGACTGACCAGATCACGCACGATGCGCTGCTCGCCATCGGTCACGTACCCTCCCGTCTTCTGCTTAATAGCCTGCAAGAAATTGACCGGTGGGGTCGCCGTGGCAAACTTAATCAGTGCTTGTTCGGCACTGGCTTTTGTCGTTTTAGGCGTCGCTGCCGACGTTCCCGTGGTCGCCGCCGTCTCCGGGGTCCCCAAGTGTTGATTACCAAATTGCCGGGCAATCAACCGTTTGAATTGTTCCGGGTTAAACTTATTGCTGGCTAAGTCGGTGGCCTCACCAATGTAGCGAGCCATGGTCACCTCATCGATGCCGTAAGTCGTGTGCTCCGTCAACAATAATTGGCGGTGCGACCGGACCGGCTGCGGATCAACGTACGAATGAGCCAACATCTCACCCAAGAGTTGGAAATCGAAGTCCCCAACCTCTCCGGCGGACACACTGGGCGTCGTTGCCGTGGGCGTCAGGTGTTGACGGTTCGCAGTTACGGCCGTCGGGAGGTTACGCAACTCCTGTCCATCGACGTGAAAGACCTCTAAAAAGTTCTTGGTGATATCCTGTTCGTCGGCCGCTGGCGTTTGCCGCGGCACACTCATACCGACCAGTTCCTGATAGCTTTCCTCACCCACGATGCCCAGAAGCTGAACGCTTAGTAGGTCATCCTGAAAGAAGACCGCGGGTACTAGCGGTGCGTGGAGGGTGTAGCAAAAGGTCGTCAGGTCATTATCGGTCTTTAGCGTTGTGGTCAATAACCCGGTCGCTTCTAGCCGTAACCGAGCGGCATACAGGTGGGCCAGATCGATACCCAACCCATTCAGTAAGCGGGCATGCCGGTGGAGCTCGTTACGCTGGGGTAGCCAAAAGAGGCCGCTAAAGAGTCCAGCGGCCACTGGGCCAATAATCGGTTGATAGAGTTGGGTCAACGTTTGCCAACTTTGATCGGTCAGCCGGTCGGCTAACCGGACCACGAATCCCGTCTTGGGACGCAATTGGTGCCAGGAATCCTCCATGCTCTATTTCGCCTCGCTTTGGTCCTTCTTATTGGGTTTATCTTGATGCTTTAGCTTATCCTTATCCAAAATATCCTTGAGTTCGTTGAAGAACACCCCGGTATCCTTGAATTGCCGGTAAACACTAGCAAAACGGATATAGGCAATTTCATCGACGTCGACCAGCCTGTTCATCACGTATTCCCCAATCACCTGACTGGAGATTTCGTTCACGCCGAGCGCCCGAATCTTATTCTCAACTTCATCAACAATTTGGGTCATGGCATCCATCCCCACCGGCCGCTTCTCGGCCGAGCGAATGATGCCCCGCAGGATCTTCTCCCGGTTGAATTCCTCCCGGGTCCCGTTCTTTTTGATCACCAGAAGTGGCGTCACTTCAACGCGCTCGAACGTCGTGAACCGAAAGCCGCAGCTCTCGCACTCCCGACGGCGGCGAATCACGCGACCATCGTCAGTCGGACGACTGTCGACGACCCGTGACCCATTGTGATGACAGTGCGGACACTGCATGTTGGTCACCTCATTTTAACTGATTCGTTTTTCCAAATTTATTCGTGTCAAGCCATTTTACCACTTGTTGGCGCGTTTGGGTAATATCGCCGTCATTGTCGATGACCACGTCAGCCAACGCCACCTTCTTCGCTAACGGCCATTGACGGTCCATTCGGGCCTGTGCATCGGCCGCCGACAGCTTATTACGCGCCATCAAACGGGCCTTCTGGGTCGCCACACTGGTGGTTACGACCATCACATAGTCGACCAAGTGCTGCAGGTACCCGACCTCAAACAAGGTTGGGGCATCAATCAGCACCACGGGAACCCCCCGTTGCCGATAATCGGCGAGTTGCCGCGTTAATTCTGCCTGAATCAACGGCGTGGTAATCGCATCAAGTCGCTGAAGCTGAGCGGGATCATGAAAGACCAATTGTCCCAGTCTCTGGCGGTTCAACGACCCGTCATCGCGTAGAAAATCCGCCCCAAATATTGCTTGGATCTGAGCCAATCCTGGCGTCCCCGGTGCGACCACCTGACGAGCAATCACGTCCGCATCAATGATGGGCAGCCCGGCTTGGCGCAACCAGGTGCTCACAGTGGATTTTCCCGTCGCGATGCCCCCGGTCAAGCCCCAGACCTCAGTCATCTTCCAGGACCTCCTGAGCCTCCGGCGGCAACGGTTGACAGTGCGGGCAGAAGTGGGTTCCACGTTGGGCGACCTTGATTTTCACAATTTCAGTGCCGCACCGGTCGCAGGGTTCCCCCTCACGACCGTACACGTGCAGGTCGTTTTGGAAATGGCCCGCGTCGCCAAAGGCCGTGGAAAAGGAATGTACGGTGGTGCCGTGGCCCGCGATAGCCTTACTAATTTCAGTAATAATGTTCTGCCGTAACGTTTCCAGCTGCGTCTCGGTCAACGTATCGACCGGCGTTAGCGGGTTGATCTTTGACAACCACAGAACCTCGTCAGCATAGATGTTGCCCAGTCCGGCAATGCGCGACTGATCAAGCAAAAAGGGCTTGATGATTTTATGGGATTTCCCGAAAATCTGCTGCATATAAGCTAACGTCAACGTTTGTTCAGTCGGTTCGGGACCCATCTTGCCCAACGACGGTAAGGCCTCGGCCTCAGTTCCCGTGGGCACCAGCCGCATCCGCCCGAACTTCCGGGTATCCGTATACCGCAGCTCCCGGTCATCCGTCAGGTGAAAGATCACGTGGGTGTGCTTGGTCACCGGGCTCCCCTCAGGCTGGACGTCGTACTTGCCCTCCATCCGCAGGTGGGACACCATGGTCAGGTCTCCGCTGAAGCGGAACAACAGGTACTTCCCCCGCCGGTCGATTTTCTCAATCTTACGACCAATCAATTCAGCGGTAAACTCGTCCGCGTCGGGCCGGACCATCTTGGGGTACAGGACCTCAACGTGATCGATTGTGGCGCCGCCCACGAGTTGACTCAACCCGCGGCGCACCGTTTCAACTTCTGGTAATTCTGGCATTCAATCGCCCTTCTTTCGTGGCTACTTCACGTCGTACCAAGTTGGGCCGTAATGGCTATCGACCTTTAGCGGAATCTCTAAGTCGACCGCCGAGTCCATAATCTTGGGTACCAACTTCTCCAACGTTGGGATCTCCGCGGCGGGGGCCTCGAAGATCAATTCATCGTGTACTTGTAACAGCATCGTGGCCTGCAGGTCTTTCAGGGCCGCCTCCATCCGAATCATTGCAATCTTGATGATATCGGCCGCGCTCCCCTGAATCGGCGTGTTCATCGCCGTCCGTTCGGCAAATGACCGCTGATTAAAGTTTCGCGAGTTGATATCCGGCAGGTAGCGCCGCCGATGGGCAATCGTCTCAACGTAGCCCTGCTCGTGAGCCACCTGAACCATCCGCTCCGTGTAGGCCTTAACGCCTGGATACTCCTCGAAGTAGGTGTCGATAAACTGCTTGGCCTGACGCCGGGTAATGCCAATGTTTTGGGACAACCCGAAGTCACTGATCCCATAAACGATACCGAAGTTGACTGCCTTGGCCTGGCGCCGGATGTTCGGTGTGACCTCCTCATCGGGGCCCAGCTTAAAGATTCGGCGGGCCGTGGCGGCATGAATGTCTTCACCTTCACGGAAGGCCTCCTGCATGTTGGCGTCGTGACTCATGTGAGCCAGGACCCGCAGTTCGATTTGTGAATAATCGGATGAGAAAATCTGCCAGCCGGGGTGTCGGGGCACGAAGGCTTTCCGAATGGCCTTGCCCTCTTCAGTCCGGACTGGAATATTTTGCAAGTTCGGGTCAACTGACGAGAGCCGCCCCGTCTGCGTCAAGGTTTGCAGGTAACGGGTGTGGACCTTGTGGTCGTCTGGGTGAATGACCTTCAGCAGGCCCTCCACGTAGGTCGACTGAATCTTCGCAATCTTCCGGTACTTCAAGATGTTTTCGGCAATTGGGGCGTCGGCCGCGAGTTTCTCTAGGACGCCAACGGCAGTGGAGTAACCCGTCTTGGTCTTCTTTAGGGCCGGTAACTTTAGCTTCTCGAACAAGATGTGTCCCAGTTGCTTGGGTGAGCCAATATTAAATTTCTCACCAGCTTCCTGGTAAATGGTCTGTTCGATTTCGGCTAACATCTCGGTAAATTTACTGCCCATGGCGTTTAATTCATCGGCGTCCACCGTGATACCGGCAATTTCCATTCGGGCCAGGACGAAGGTCATGGGTAACTCGATATTGCGGTATAAGTCGGCCTGGTCGTTGTCCGCGAGGTCTTTGAATAAGGAGCCTCTCAGGCTTTCGATGGCCCGGGTCTTCCGGGCTAAATGCTTGAAGAAGATCGCATCGTCGTCGGGAATCGCGCGCTTAGCCCCGCGACCATAGACGTCCTCGTCGGTCTCGACCTGCGTGTACCCGTGTTCGGCGGCCACACGCCCCAGATCATTACTGTTGTCGTAGGTGTTCAGTAGATAAGACCCTAACAACAAGTCCCCATCGACGCCAGCTAGCGTGATGTCAAGCCGGTTCAGGCCCACGTAGGTCCGTTTGGCGTCGAAGACTTGCTTGGTGACCTGATCGTCTTCCAAGAGGGCCTTGAGGGGGGCCCGCTGGAGCAGCGTCACGTCGCGACTGACCCACCAGTGATCCTGGTTACCAATCGCGAACCCGGCAAACTCGGCCAAATGATAGTTCTCACCGTCCATCTCCAGATAAAAAGCACAGTTATCGGTCAACTGCACGTCGGCTAGATTGTCGGCCGTCAGGACCGTGTAAGCAATGTCCGTTAGCCCCGGCACCGCACTCGGGGCCTCACCATCAACGGAGAGCTTCTTGAGGAAGGTCCGGAAGTCCATCTGTTGGTAAAAGGCCACCAGCGCGTCCATGTCGGGACCACTATAGACCAGGTCGCTCAGTTGTAGGTCGACTGGCGCCTCGCGGTTGATAGTTGCGAGCTTCTTCGAAAGTAAGGCGTTGTCGTGGTCTTCAATCAGGTGTTCTTTCAGTTTCTTGGCCGTGATTTCATCAATGTGGTCGTAAACGCCCTCGACACTGCCGTAGTTGGTGATCAAATCAACCGCCCGCTTGGGACCCACACCAGCAACCCCAGGATAATTGTCCGAGGTATCGCCCTGAAGCCCCTTGATGTCAATAATCTGTTCGGGGGTCACACCCATCTTTTCCTTCACATAGGCCGGGGTGTAATGTTCGATCTCACTGACCCCTTTTTTGGAGATGGCAACCGTGGTATGGGCGTTGGCCAGTTGCGTCAGGTCTCGGTCACCGGTCACGATGGTGGTGGTGAAGCCATCGGCCTCGGCCCGCTTGGCCATGGTCCCGATAATGTCGTCGGCTTCGTAGTTGGGTAACTCGTAGGTCTTGATACCACGGGCCTTTAGAAGCTCCTTTAGATAGGGAAACTGTTCCGACAGCTCTGGCGCCGTCTTGGCCCGGCCACCCTTGTAGTCGTCGTACATCTTGGTCCGAAACGTGACCTTCCCAGCGTCGAATGCCACCAACACGTGGGTCGGTTGGACATTATCTAACATGGTTTCTAACATGGTGTTGAAGCCGTAAATGGCATTGGTGTGTAACCCCTCGCCGTTCGTAAACCGGCCTAGGGACGTGTACAAGGCAAAAAAGGCCTTAAAGGCGACACTGTTGCCGTCGATCAATAATAATCGTTTCTCCGCCATAATGGGCTCCTTCCACGCGGCATCTGCGTCCACCGCGTTCGTCTATTCTGGGTCTATTTTACCAAAAAACTGGGTAAATCCGAAACAAAACCTAGGAGATGCGAAAAAAGTCCCGGCCAAGGCCAGGACTTTCGGGTGAATTCGGCTGATTAGTCGCGACTGCCACCAAAGAGACCGATAATTTGTAAGATTTGGAGGAACAAGTTAACGAAGTCCAAGTAGAGTTGCAAAGCCCCCGTGACAGCTAAACCAGTCGTTGAAACCTGGTCACCATACTGCATGTAAAGCTTTTGCATCTTCTGCGTATCCCATGCCGTCAAAGCTGAGAAAATGATTACGGCGATGAACGAGAAAATCAAGACAATCGTGGGACTCTTGAAAATCAACATGTTCAAGACCATGGCTACCAGCAAACCAATTAAAGCTGCGGTCGCCTGTGTACCAACCTTAGTCAAGTCACGTTTTGTGGTCAACCCAATCAATGCCATGGTGACAAAGACCACTGCGGCGGAAACGAACGCCTGACCAATTGCGGCCCCCGTATAAATCAAGGCATATGTTGATAAGACCGCACCCGTTATAACCGCATAGACCATCAAGCCAGCAAAGGCCACCGTCGGCCGCTTCATGGATTGTGCGCTAATCACGAACGGTAAGATAAACCAGACGATCAGACCGACTAGCATGCCAGTACCGCGCATGGCGTATACCGCACCGGATGATACCATGTAAAATGCCGTTGCGGCGGAAACTAATACGGCTAATCCCATCCAGCCGAACATCTTGGTCAAGAAACTGTTCAGACCAACTTGGGTATTAATCGTCTCGCGGGGCTGTTGTTGATAATTATTCATAGAAAGCTCCTTCTTTCAAATCAATTCCCGACTTAGCTACACTGTAAATGGTTGTAGCCACTTCTAAGATAACTAGGGTATATTTTAGCAAATTCCGAAGTAAAGGGCCAATAATCTGTCTAACTCGGCTAAAAGACATTCAGATTACCAACTAAATTTTTATGTCCTTGACCGGCCCCAACTGTGGTACCGTCAAGACATAACGAGGTGATTTTTAATGCACAGTTCCCTTTTGTCTTTACAGCGGCTCGTCACCGCGACTGATTTACACTTTACCGATGACCAGGTGGCCACCATGTTGGCTCACGTCGGCGACCCGGACCCCACGATTCGCGATGACACCGTCTACACTCTGTTCGCCCGGGGGTTCACCGAGAACCGGCTAACGGCCGAACAGAAACGCCTGGTAGCCCACAAGCTGCTCCATGACCGTCCGTTATTCACCGCTATCGACCAGCCCCAAGGGTCAACGGTTTTCCTGCAAACCTTCACGGCCTTACTGACCGCCCTGCTCCTGGAGAGTGACGCCCGGGAGACCTGGCTGCCAACCGCCATCCGCGACCAATTTATCGCTGATGCATTGGCCTACCTACCGCGTGAGCACGACACCCGCGGTTGGGTCACCGGGAATGGGTGGGCGGATGGTATTTGCCACGGTAGTGACCTGTTAGGTGCCGCCTGGTCACATCCCCACTTCAATCAAGCCCAAGCACCTCAAGCCCTCGCGGCCATCGCAACCGTCCTGACCCATCAACCACGACCGTTCGTTAACGACGAGGAACCCCGCCTAGCGATGCCCATCGTTCAGGCATTGACCCAGCACCATCTGCGAGCAGAAGTCCTGACGCAATGGCTTCAGGAGACGGATACTGTGGTTTGGCGTGATTTTTCGTTCACCGACCACGCGGCCATCGCCCGGACCCACAACTGGCTGGCCTTCTGTCATCATCTATTCTTCTTACTGCCAGCCGATGAACCGATTCACGCGGTGCTTCAAGCCATTAGTCACCACTACTATCACCAGAACGGTTATCTTAACTAACACAAAAAGCGTGTTGCCCCAGATTTCACCGCGGCAACACGCTTTTCAATCTTTAAATTAGTTGTCTTTCAAGGACAAGTGACTCAACAGGTCTTCGTAGGAACGTTCGTACTTCTGAACATCCCCGGCACCCATGAACACGACCACGGCATCGTGGTAGTCCAGGAGTGGCGACATGTTGTCGACCGTCAGGATGTCGCCACCCTTAACGATCTTCGCAGCCAGATCCTTGCTGGATACGGCGCCCTGCGTTTCGCGCGCAGAACTGAAGATGTTGGTCAGGTAGACCTTGTCGGCCAGGTTCAGGCTCTTGGCAAAGTCGTCCATCAACGCAATCGTCCGGCTGAAGGTGTGGGGCTGGAAGACCGCGATGATCTCCTTATCCGGATACTTCTGCCGTGCGGCGTCCAAGGTCGCCTTGATTTCGGATGGATGGTGCGCGTAGTCGTCGATGATGGTCATGTCGGCGAGCTTCCGTTCCGTGAACCGACGCTTAACACCCTTGAAGTCGGCCAGTTCGTGCTTGATTTCGTCCATGTTGACCTTCTCGAAGTAGGCCACGGCGATGACCGCCAAACTGTTCAGCACGTTGTGTTCACCATACAGGTGGATTTCGAAGTTGCCCAGAAGTTCCCCGTCATGGTAAACGTCAAAGTTCGACCCGGTCGTGGAGCGCTTGATGTTCTTGGCTTGGAAGTCATCCCGGTCGCTGGTCCCGTAGTAATAAACGGGCACGTCGGTCTTGAGCTTCCGTAATTCCGGATCGTCACCCCAGGCGAAAATCCCCTTCTTGACCTGGTTGGACCAGGTCTCAAAGGCACTATAAACGTCATCGATCCCCGTGTAGTAGTCGGGGTGATCAAAGTCGATGTTGGTCATGATGGCGTAGTCCGGCTTGGTTGCCAGGAAGTGGCGCCGGTATTCGTCGGCTTCGTAAACAAAGAAGCGCGCGTTCGGCGTTCCCTTCCCGGTCCCATCACCGATTAAATAAGAGGTTGGCGCCACACCACTTAAGACGTGGGCTAACAGGCCCGTGGTGCTGGTCTTACCGTGGGCCCCGGCCACTCCGATACTGGTGTAGCCTTCGATTAAGTGACCCAAGAATTCATGGTAACGGTAAACTGGCAGGCCCATTTCACGAGCCTTCTTGATTTCTGGATGATCATCCGTGAAGGAGTTCCCGGCAATGATTGTCAGGCCTTCGTGAATGTTGGCTTCATCAAAGGCCATCACCTTGATGTTGGCCTGTTCCAGCCCGCGTTGCGTGAACGTGTACTGGGTGATATCTGAGCCCTGAACTTGAAAGCCCTTATCATGTAAAATCAGGGCGAGGGCACTCATCCCTGATCCTTTAATTCCGACAAAATGGTACACCGTTGCGTTATCCATTAATGATCCTCTTTTCTACTCAACTCAGTCCGATTTCAGGAAAACTCCAAAGACCTTTTTGAGCTGCTCTGGTTATATTTTAGCATATCCCCCACCCCCATAAAAGAATTGGCGGCTTAAAGCACGTGAGGCCTATTCAATTTAAGATGAAAAGGGTGCACTTTGATCATGGGGGTCCGGTAATTGTTTCCCCAGGTCGTCCGGCGTGAGGTAAACCTCCCGTGGTTTGGACCCATGTTGTGGTGAGACGTAGTTCCGTTGTTCGAGGTCGTCAATCAGGTTGGCGGCCCGGTTATAGCCAATCGAGAAGACCCGCTGGAGTTTCGAGGTCGAGACCGTCTTTTCCTGCGCGATATATTCCAGGACCTTCGGCAACAGTTCGTCTTGATTCTCCTCAGCGGTCTCCTTTTTCAGGAGGCCATTGGGTTCGAACGCATAACGTGGCTTTCCTTGGGTCCGAACAAAGTCGGTGACTTTATCAACCTCGGCCTCGACAAAGGCTCCCTGCAGCCGCATCGGCTGACTGGCCCCGTTGCCCAGGTACAACATATCCCCGCGGCCCAACAGGCTTTCGGCTCCAGTCGTATCCAGGATGGTCCGCGAGTCAATCTGACTGGAGACCATGAAGGCGATTCGGGTCGGGATGTTGTTCTTGATAGTCCCAGTCACGATGTCCACACTTGGCCGTTGCGTCGCAACCAACAAGTGAATCCCGGCAGCCCGCGCCTTTTGCGTGATACGGACGATGTAGTCTTGGACCTCGCTGGCGGCCATCATCATCAAGTCAGCTAATTCATCGATAATGATCACGATGTACGGCATCTTCAGGCCGGGTTCGTCGTTGGCATCGGCGCGGTCGTTAAACTGCTCGATGTTCCGCACACCAGCAGCGGCCAGCTTCTCGTAGCGTTGGTCCATTTCGGTAACCACCCACTTGAGGGCGGCTGCAGCGGCCTTCGGGTCGGAGATCACGGGCGATAACAGGTGTGGCAACCCGTCGTAAGGGGCCATTTCAACCGCCTTCGGGTCAATCAGTAACAGCTTGACCTGTTGCGGGTTGGCCTTGTAGAGAATCGACAGCAGTAACGAGTTGATGAAGACACTCTTCCCGGAACCCGTGGCCCCGGCAATCAGTCCGTGGGGCATCTTCCGCAGGTCGGTCACTTGCGGTTGGCCGAACAAGTCGACCCCGAGTGCGACCGTTAGCGGCGATTCGCTCTTTTTGAACGCTGCCGAATTCAGGATCTCCGACAACATGACCGGTCGGGACTTCTTGTTTGGAATTTCGATACCGACCGTAGTCTTGCCTGGAATTGGGGCTTCGATTCGAATGTCCTTTGCGGCTAGGGCCAGCTTCAGGTCATCGTTTAAGTTCGTAATCTTATTGACCTTGACGCCTAGCGCCAGCTTGACCTGGAACTGGGTCACCGTGGGTCCGATGGTCCAGTCCGTCACGTGGGCGTCGACGTGAAAGGCACTTAGAGTTGCGTCCAAAACGGTCGCCTGGTGCTCAATCCACTCGTCTAAAGCCTTCTCATCAGGAACCACCGGCTTCGGAAGTAAGTCTAACCCTGGGAAGTGGTAGCCCCGAATCGGTTCTTCGGGTTCTGGAGTCGCTGGCGCTTGCACGGTCGGGTTGGCAAACAGCGCTAAGTTGCGTTGGTCGTTCCCCTCCTCTTGCATGATGTCGCCCAGCGAATGTCCCAGGCCACGACTCGGCTTGGCCTTGACCACGGGTGTTGGGTCGGCAGCTACCGGTGGTGTTGTAACAGCTGGATTGTCGGCTACTGGTGATTCGACTGACGCTGTCGGGTCAACACTTGGGTGTGGCGTGGCAGCGTCTGCCGGGTCGACCGTCGGCGAAGTCGTTTCTACGTCCGCTGACAGCTCAGCAGCCGCTGTATCCCCTGCTGGCTCAGTGACTGGTAATGGCTCACCGCTGGTCGCACGATCCAACAGGCGTTGCACGTCAGCATCCACCTGAAGCCCATCCTGGTCAGTCGCCGCCGACGTTCCCGACTGAGGCGTATCCGAAACGGACGACTCCCCTTCCCTATTCACGGGCGTGGGTGTCGACGCCGACCCAACGGGCAGGTAGTCGACGCCAATCGACGGCGAGCTCGCGGGCTGGGACGCCACGGCCCCGCGCGTTTCGACCTTCGATTCTTCTGGTTCTGGTTTTGATGCTTCAGGTTTTGGTTCTTCTGATTTTAGTTCTTCTGCTTCTTCAGCTTCTGCTTCTTCAGCTTCTGGTTCCTTAGCTTCTGGTTCCTTAGTTTTTAGTTCATTCGTTTCTGGTGCTTCAGTTTTCAGCTCCCCAGTCCCGGATTCTTCGGTTTCTGGTTCGTCAACTGGCGTAATTTCCGGATTCAGAATCACAGTTTCAGCCGGCGTTACTTCTGAATTCTTGCCAACTGCTGACGTTGCTTGGTCCTGATCAATTGGCCGCTCCGGATAGAAAATCTCCGTTGGGGCCGGTTCCACAAACCGTTCATCCGTAGAATGTTCAACCGACTCAGATACTGATGCCACGTCGCCAGTTTCCGACTCAACCGTTGTCGCCTGCGCGTCTTCGGTCGTAACCGGCGTCGCTTCTGGCGTGACCGGTTGCTGCAAAGCTTCCGGATGAGGCATAAACACCTCCACCGGTCGGGCCGGTTCGGCGGGAGTTACCACCGCAACCCGATCAGTTGCCCCTGAATCAGGGGCAACCGTCATGACCGGCGTTGCGGGGGCAACGTCACCAGGGGCGGCGAACAGAAAAAAACTGTCGTCGGCCTTATGTAAACGTGCGACGAGCTTTTGGTACCGCTGGCGACTGGTCGCATCGCGGTGACTCCAGTGGAGTTGTTTCGGAATTTCGGTAACCTGAAAAGGCCGGTAATTTAGATTATCCGGCGTCTGTGCCGCTGTTTGGGACGTATCTTGCTGATGCTGGTGCTGATAATCGTTTTTGGCTGCGGCTTGGGGCTCGGTCGGTCGCTGTTCATGCGTATTCCGTTGTTGCCGCTGTTTAACTTGGGAGGCCGCCCGTTCGGCGATTGGATCTTCCCGTTTTACTGGTGCCGGTTTGACCGGAAACTTCCGGAAAAAGGCTGGCCCATCATAGTGCTCCATGTTGCTTCCTCCTTGGCACGAAAATCGGCCGATTTATGATATAAGAGAGGAGCTGTCGTCGGGTAATCCGACTTTGTGACTCATTCCCTGGATTTATTGGCAATCGTTCCTTGCTAATCTTCCCTATTGTACACAAAAAAGCGGGTCGCCGACAAGGGCTGACCCGCTTTCGTGACTAATTCTTAGACTGTTTTAGCCGGCATTTTTGCTAAGCCGTAAAAATGGTCTGGCCGCGATCAAAATCGAATGGTTCACCAACCTGGTAATCATCCGGTAAAATCAGGGCACCTGGCTTCTGTGGCGCGTTGGCCAAGCCCAATTCACGACCAGAACAAATCATCCCATCACTGGCAAC
Organism: Candidatus Levilactobacillus faecigallinarum; assembly: GCA_019113985.1. Classification (GTDB taxonomy): domain Bacteria; phylum Bacillota; class Bacilli; order Lactobacillales; family Lactobacillaceae; genus Levilactobacillus; species Levilactobacillus faecigallinarum. Next base: position 30,632 of record DXGJ01000002.1, on the reverse strand, counting down.
GCCCCGGAGCTCACCTGGCCAGATAATCAACCCATTCGGCATCATCGCACCAACTTCGGCAACAACGACCTTAATATCAGCCTGCATGTTAGGCGACCCACTCACGATTTTCAGGGTCTTGCCATCTGCCACTTCCGTTTCGGTCACCAGTAAGTGGTCGGAATCGGGATGTGGCGTTGCGGTCTTCACGTACCCCACAACGAAGCGTGAGGCGGTCTCGGCGACCAATTCACCAGCGAACCCAGCGTCTTCTAGCGCCTGGTTCAAGGCAGCCACGTCGTCACCAGAGAGGGTCACCTGGCCGTTGCCGGTGATGGCTGGTAAGATTTCGGAAATGGCCAAGAAGTTATACCCGAGGGTTTTCTCGGTCTCAGGATCATAGATACGGGCGATGCCGTCCCGGACAGTGTGCGCCTGTTGCGGCGTATCCTGTGCCAGAACAACGATTAAAGTATCCCCTAACTCGCGGGGATTGTAGCTAGCAATTAACATGTCGGAATCCTTTCAAACTGTTTTTAGTCAGCGGAAGTTGTCGCTAACGAATTAATAAACTTTTCAACTTCGGCCTTGGTCTTCCGGTCCTTGTTGACCAACCGACCGATTTCTTGACCATCGGCGTAGGCAATAAAGCTGGGAATCCCAAAGACGTTCAGATCAGCCGCTAAATCGATATTCTCGTCACGGTCGACCGCAATAAACTTAAAATCAGGATATTCGGCTTCAATGGCAGGCATCGCCGGCTTGATGAAGGCGCAATCTGGGCACCAGGTCGCAGAGAAAAACAGCATCGTTTTGCCGTCCTTAACAACGTCATTTAAGTCTGCGGTTGACATCTTAGGTAATTGTTCCATAGTGAACGCTCCTTTATTTAAGTCTAATTTTTTAACAATCACCAGTATAGCATTTTTGGCGGGCTTGTCGACCTTTAAGCTCTTACTTATTCAAAGTAAGAGTTCCCCCACCCCGGTTACGTTGGCTAGGCAACTGACCGTCCCTAGTGCGCGGTACCAACATTGATCGGCCGACTTTTCCTCCCTGCGCGCGTAAACTAGCGCTATCGAGGGGGTGAATATTACGAAATTCCTACTACGCATCAGGCAAACCCATCCCATAAACTGGCCGACCGTCCTGGTAAGCATCACCGTCGCGGTTCTGTTCTTAGGCCTGTTAGTGTCAATTTTTCAACACCGTGCCGACATTATCAACGGTTATTTGGCCGGAATGTCCGGTAGATAATAACTGGTCCAAAAATCGCCCCACAATCAACAGTTGATTGTGGGGCGATTTTTGAAAGACTATTTAATTGAACCGACGTACCGGGCATTGGCGGTCACATAACCACCAGCGACCTGGTAACGCAGCGTATCATTTTTGGCAAAATTATCGGCCTGGCTATAGGTCCAGCCCGTTACCTTGACCGTTTGGCCGCGCCGTAAATGACCATTTTTCTTGGTCAAGTTGGCGTCGACGTAGCGGTTAATCCCCCGCTTGATGCGAATCTGCTTGGGCTGCTGAACCTTCCCACTGGTCACCAGCTTCTTGTTGCCCGTGACGTAAGTGCCGTCAGCCAGTTGCATCCGGGTCGTCAGGTTATGCCGCACGATTTTCTTCACATGTAAGACTTGGCCTTGCCGGTAATGCTTGGTTTTCCCCGTCAAGTTCTTCTTCAGGTAAGCGTTGACCCCCGTGGGGTTAATCACCGTCAGGGTCTTTTGCTTGGTTGCGTAGTAGACTGGTGCAACGTAGCTGGCCTTGGCCGTAATGTAGCCCGTTTTCCCGTAAGTCTTACTCTGATGGTTCACATCGCGCACCTGATAACGCGCTGCCCCGGATTTTGCGGTCGCATAACCCGTCACGACAAACATCGGCCGGTTGATCCGTGCCTTCTTAACGTACCATTGCTGCCGGTTTTTGGCCGTGAAGTCTGGTTTCCCGTACAGCGCAATCTTCTTGGTTGCATAAACTGCCGTACCCTTTGGCGCAACAGTTGCGGCAGCCCCACCAGTTACCAGATTATCCAACACACTATTCCCATCCCCTGGAATAACCGGTGTTTCTGGCAAAACGGGGGTCGTTGGGGTCGTGGGTTTCTCCGGAGTCGTTGGGGTTTCCGGGTCTACCGGCGTTTCCGGATCTACTGGTGTCTCTGGGTCCGTTGGTGTTTCTGGGTCTACCGGTGTTTCTGGGTCTACCGGTGTTTCCGGATCTACTGGTGTTTCCGGGTCCGTTGGCGTCTCTGGGTCTACTGGCGTCTCTGGGTCTACTGGCGTCTCTGGGTCCGTTGGCATCTCTGGCATGCTCCCAATCACAAACATGGTGGCTTGCATGAACTGTAAGTCCAGCGTGTTCACGTGTTGGTCATCCGTTGAAATAATTTTTGCCAGTGGCTGACGGTAGAAGTCCATAATCAACTGCCGCGACTTTTCCGGGTCGACCTTGGCCAGGTCCAAGTCCCCCTGATCGATGCCGTAGTTATGTGCGAACAGGTTTAACGTCTTGTTGGCGGTCAGGTACATGTCCATCATGATGTTGAAATTATACTCAGTAGATTCCGGACCAAAACTATGGGCGATTTGCGCATACCCCTCGTCCAACTCTCCGGGAACTGTTTGCTTGCCCAGCGTCTGGTCATAATCTTCCCGGGCCTGCTGGTACGTATAGTTTCCATCCAGGTACAGTTGCGTCCGACTGATCAGCCAGGCCGACATATAGATGCCGAACCCAACCTGCTCGAGCGCTTGTGCCGTATCGGCCGCTGAGTCACCCAGCCCGCCTAGTTCCTGCACCCGACTAATCACAGTCTCGCCGTCCTTAACTGCAAAGGGTTGGTCCATGAACTGATGCAGAATCTCTTCCAAGGAGGCCTGGTTAACGCCCGCCGGGTAATCCAGCCCCTGGAGATAAGCGTTATCATTCATTTGGTCACGAGTAAACGTCATTGGGAGGTTGCCCAGTTGACCTGAAAAACTCAGCTTCTCGCCATTATTCCAAACGGTCGTGGCGGGGAGTCTAACTGCACCAATCTCGTAGTTTGTTACCTGAGTGTCCTTAGGCGTTGTTGCCGTGGTATCTGCCGCGTGGGCAATCACCGGTTGTAAGCTGGTCGTAGCACCAGCCACCATTGTTAGAACTGCGGTCGTTACAAGCATTTTTTGAAGCGTTTTATTCATCATGTTTTGTCACCACCGGGGGTATTTTTGAACCATGTTGTTTCTCGATAATTCGAGTATATCATGAACTTTATGTTTAAGCTAGGAAATCCTTAATCATCTATAAAAATAAGCGGGTGAAACTATCTATTGTGCGCAACCTGATAGGCTTTTTCACCCGCCATATCACGATTCTTTGCACATAACCGTCTTCCCCCATCCCAACAAACAAACCACCCAAGTACGGGGTGACCTCATCCATCCTCCGATTTCCCACCCCACTACCCCTAAACCGTCACCTTTCTCCTTTTTTCGCAAAAACCTGGCACTTTACGGGAACTTCCCGCCAATCCTTGCTATACTAAAGACACAAGTGGTGGTAACATTGCCCAATAACAATCGTTTAAGGAGGCGGTCGTATGGCTGCTAAAAACGGACAACTGTATCAATTAAGTCTTACCGGTGTCATCGGGGGCATTATGGGCATCTTCGTCACCCGCTTATTTAACGGTTTCGCCCACCTAGATCCCGACACTATCTTGGATCAGGTCAAGCGCCAATTCCGCCAAGAATCGCCTATCGAAGGCGCCTGGATTGAACACCAGACGGTGCCTTTCCAGAAGTTCGCGGTCAAGACCCGCGTCTACTACGGCGGGATCAACCGCTACGAAGACGACCAACTGGTCCAATACCAGTTCATCGCCGACGCCAAGACGGGAAGTGTCCTCGACATTCACCGGCTTTAAACTTTTATTGACGACAAATTAAGGGACCACGGAAATTTTTTCCGTGGTCCCTTTTCTAGTTATTATTTTGCTTTAAGCCAACGGATGCGTTAGCTTCTTCGGCCGATTCTTATCATCGGTTCGCACGATAAGCACGTCACAGACGGCGTTGGTCACCACGTAACTAGCGGTCGACCCCATGACCATCCGTTCAACCACGTTGGCCCCCGTGGCCCCCAACATAATCAGGTCCGCACCGAATTCCGCTGGCAACGTCTTCGCCAAGTCCCGCTTAACGTGGCCGTAGTAGACCGACGTCACCACGTTCTTGACACCCGCATCCTGGGCCTTTTGCTGGTACTGGGCCACTAGGTCCTCGAACCGCTTGCGAGACGCGTCCATCACGCTCTGATCGACGTATCCGAAGCCGACTTCCGTATTCCCCAGTCCCACGTACTGACCACCGCTTAAAACGGTCGCAATGATCAGCTCAGCCCCGTTTCGCTGGGCCACGGCAATCGCCTTATCGATTGCCCGTTTAGACTGCCGCGAACCATCGATTCCCACTAAAATATGCTCGTATTGTTGGGTCATGGTTATCAATCTCCTCTTTCAGATCTTGACCGGTGGCCTACTTGGTCAAAGCATCGATGGCCTGACCGTAGATGGCCATCGCCTTTAGCAAGTCCGCTTCCGGCTGGAATTCATCGGCCTGGTGCATGGTATCCTGCGTGTGCGCGAACAGCGCCCCGAAGGCCACACCCCGCTTCATCAGTCGACCGTAAGTGCCCCCGCCAACCACTTCAGGTTGTGCTGTGGTGTCGCCGGTCTGTTCCCGGTAAACGTCCATCAGCGTGGCCACGATTGGGTCGCTGGGGTCCACGTAATGTGGCACCATTTCCCGGCCCTGTTCAATCGTCACGGCCATCTTCGCAGTCGCTTGTTGCAAGCCGGCCAGAATGTTAGCGGCCCCGGTACCAGTTGGGTAACGGAAGTTGGTGTTAATCAGCCCATGGTCGTCCGCTACAAAGTTCATGATGCCCACGTTCATGGTCAGATCTCCCATGACGTCATCGGTGTACGCCAGGTTCAACTTATGAGCTCGGGAATCGTCGTGTAGCTGATCAGCCAGCAGGCTCAGGAAGTCCCGGGCATCCCCGCCAAAATCATACGCGGTCAGGAAGGTCGCCAGGTAGGTCCCCGCATTGATACCATTCTTCGGCTCCATCCCGTGGGCGGCTTTCCCCACCACGTGCAGCTTCACCTGGTTGCCCGTTACTTCAGCTTCACCGGTAACTGGTGCCTTAGCTAAAAAGACGTTGAACGCATTGCCCATTTGAATGCCAGCCGCGGTGGTCACCGTGGCTTCGGCGTCCCGCGGAACCATGTTCATCCGTAACCCGGAGTCAAATTCATCTAACGTCACGTCACCACCATTGGTCCCCTTGAAGTGGGTCTCGAAGGTCACGTTTCCCTTTTCCCCATTGATCAGGGGGAATTCAGCATCGGGCGAGAAGCCCAGAGTCGGTGCAGGTTCCACGTCGAGATAGTGCTTCATCCCGGTCCAATCGCTCTCTTCGTCGGTCCCAACGATGAAGCGGACCTTCATCTTGGGCACGATCCCCTGGTCCTTTAACATCCGGAGACCGTAGTAGGCCGCTAATGCGGGACCCTTATCGTCAGAGGTTCCCCGTCCATACAGGTTACCGTCCTTTTCGGTCAGTGTGAAGGGATCCGTGTGCCAGCCCTTACCAGCGGGCATTACGTCCGCGTGGCCTAGAATGGCCAGCGTGTCATCGCCTTCACCGTACTCCACGTACCCGGCCAGGTTATCCAAGTTCTTAACGGTGAACCCGTCGCGCTTGGCAATGTCCATGAACGCGATCATTGCCTTGGCTGGGCCAGGACCCAGGGGGAACTCGTCCGTTGCCAGGGAATCGTCCCGCGAGCTGTCAATGCTGACCAAAGTTTTTAGATCCGCAACGTAATCGTCACGGTAGTCGTTTGCTAGTTTTTGCCAATCAAGTGCCATGATTGAACCTCCTTCAATGTTCTGATGGGACAACTTTTGCTTATCCCAATTCTAGCATACCGTCGCGCCGTTTTCACTTTTGGAAATGCTATACTGAAACTAACTCATGTGCTTAGGAGGCTTTTTTATGAAAACACTTACGTCTGCCATCTTACCGCAAACGATTCGGCAACGGCCCGCGGACAGTTATAAGGGAACTTACGGCCGGGTCACCCTGGTCGGTGGGAACCGTAACTTTGGTGGCGCCATCCTGATGGCCAGTGCCGCCGCCGTTTATAGTGGCGCCGGCCTGGTGACCACCATCACCGATGCCAGCAACCAAGGGAGCCTGCACGCCCGCCTGCCCGAGGCCATGTTCGCCGACATCACGGCCCACGAATCGGTAACGAAGCTAGTTTCTGGCGCCGACGTGGTGGTCATCGGTCCCGGTCTGGGCACGGATGACGCGGCACTCGCTAGCCTACGCGCCGTACTTGAGACGGTGCGTCCCGCCCAAACCCTGGTGATCGACGGGTCGGCCATCACGCTGGTGGCCCAAGAACACCTGGCGTTACCCGCAGTACCCACCGTCTTTACGCCCCATCAGATGGAATGGCAACGCCTGAGCGGCATTCCTATCGCCGAACAGACTGAAGCTCGTAACCGCGCCGTGGTCGACCAACTCCACGCCACCGTGGTCTTGAAATCTCACCGCACCGAAATCTATACGCCAACCGGAACCTACCAGAACCCGTTGGGCACCCCGGCCCAGGCGACTGGCGGCATGGGCGATACCTTGGCCGGCATGGTTGGCGGCTTTCTCGCCCAATTTGACAATGCGGACGATGCTGTTTTGGCTGCCGTTTACAGCCATAGCGCCATCGCTGAGGAGCTGGCCCAAAACCAGTACGTGGTCCTGCCCCACCAAATCATTGACGTTCTCCCGACCTTCATGAAGCATCACCAAGCCCACTAAAAAGACGTCTGGGAAATTCCCCAGACGTCTTTTAGCCTCTTTAACGGCGCCGGTACCGTTCACCGGCTAATCGCCCTTAGACACACCTTTGTCGCGATCTAAGGGCGCTACTAAATCGTCAATTTCTTGCGGGTGTAGCCCCCGATACGTCCCAATGGGTAAATCAACCGGCAACTTTAAGGGCCCCAACGCCACGCGGTTCACCGGCCCCGTCACGTTCGGTAATTGCCGTAAGGTCGTCGTTGCGGCCGCGACCTGAGTGGTCACAACGGTCAAGGTCACCCGTTTGCGCTTCTGGTCAACGGTGGGCGTCAGGCGGTCCCACGGTACCTGTCCGTCGATTGCCGGTACCACCGTTCCCGTGAGCTGAACCGTCAGGGTACTGGACCAGGCTAGGGCCCGCAGGTCATCCAAGAAGTGGTGGTCGTCACTCAACACGACCACCCCCGTGGTGTCCTTGGGTAGGTCGGCCAGGACCCCTAGTTGGCGTTGTTGGTCCAATGCGTTCAATAAATCACCCAGACTATGGGCGACGGTCGGGTTCAGGTCGTTGACCACCCCCATCGGTTTGTTGACCACCAGGTATTGGGGTTGCCGTCCGGTTACGGCGAGGCCATCGACACACACACGGTCCGTCGGTGTGACCTGAGTATAGGCGACCCCGATAACGGTGTCATTGACCGTTACCCGGCCCTGCCGGAGTAGTCGAAAGATCTGTCGCGGCGTTCCCTGATGCTGTTCGGATAAATAGCGTTCAATGTTCAAGATAGACTAGCCTCCTAGCGAATATGCAACCGACGACGCAGGCCAGCCATCCGGGGTCCCATGACCTCGTCAGCCAGTCGGCTATGCAACATGGTATACACGTAGAACCCGCCACCCAAGACAGCGGCAATGGCCGTGATCACGAAGCTCGTGAAGCGTCCCGTGCCTAATAGACTGGTTCCCAACCGGACCACCACCCAGGCGATGGCAAACGTCACGAGGGATGCCATCAGAATCCCGTTGGTTCGTTTCGCAATCGTCACGTAGTAGATCCCAAACTGAGTGTTCAGGGAGTGGATGATCAAGAAACAGGTGACGGAGAGGCCAGCACCGGTCGCAATCAGCGGACCAAAAGCACCGAAGACATAGACCAGTGGCCACTGGACCACGAACTTGACCACGGTCCCGACCAGAAAATACTTGACCGCCCGCTTGTTTTGCGAGATACCCTGCATCAACGCGGCAACCACCGTATACAGCCCCAGAATGATCGACAGGTAGGAGGAGAACTCCAGGATCGACGCCCCTAAGGCTTCCTGGGCGTGCCCGTAGAACACGATGTTTAGCGGCCGCGCAACGGCAGACATCCCCAACGCACTGGGAATCATGATGAATTCAAACATCAGGAAGGCATTGGTCAGTTGCCCGGAAATCTCGCGCTTGTTGCCCCGCGTGTAGGCTTCGGATAGCAGTGGCACCACCGTGATGGCTAACGCCGAAGCTAAGGAGATGGTAATCATGATGATTTTGTTGGCGTTCACCCCAAACAACGCAAACAAGTCGTTCAAGTAGGCGTCACTGTAGTTTCCCGCAGCGTGCATGATGGGTGCAAACGTGTATTGATCGATTAGCTGAAAAATCGTGATGCCGGCCCCCAGGACGATAAACGGGACCGCCTGCTGCACGATTTCGCGGTAAAGCTGATTGGCAGGAACCACCAATTCGTTATTGCTGTCCCGGACCAACGACCGGAAGTACCCCCGCCGACGCCAGTAATAGACGCCCAGGATCAACAGGCCACACAACGCCCCGACCGCCGCGGCCAGAGTGGACTGAGCAACGGCCGTCACCCAGTTCCCCTTCATGACCCGCATAATCACGAAGGCCGTCAGGAGCATGTAGGCGACCCGGGCAAGCTGCTCAACGAACTGTGAGATTGCCGAGGGGGCCATCTGTTGGAACCCCTGGAAGTACCCCCGGGTCAGACTCATCGTGGGAATGATCAGAATCGCCCAGGCCAGCGAGTGGAGGACGGGGACCAGATTCCGATCCCCACCGGTGAACAGGTTGGCCCCAAAGTACATCAGGGCTGCGATAATCACCCCGGTCGCAATCGCGATGACCAGCCCCCGTTTGTAGAGGCGCACACTGACCCCATACTCGTTTAAAGCGTTATAATGCGCCACCTGCTTGGCGATAGCGGAAGGAACGCCGGCAATGGCCGCAATGAGGAAAAAGCTGTAGATGTTATACCCCTTGCCGTACAGGGCGTTCCCCTGTAGGAAAAAGGATCCAAACCAAATACTCCAGGGGATGATGTACACGGCCCCTAATATCCGCGAAAAAATACTTCCAGCGGTCATCCAGGCAGAACCCGCGACCATCTGTTCCTGTGCATCAACGGGTTGGCTTCCCGTATTATCCGACTTTGCCGACATTTGACACCCTACTTTCACTGGTTAAAATTCAACGAACGGATGCCCCGCCCTGTTCAGGTGGGGCTAATCAAACCAATATTATACCATAGGTGATTCACGACAACGGTCAAGGTTTCCGTAAAGTTTTCTGAGATTCGACCGCTATCCCGTGATTATCCCGGCGCTTCACTTACCGGATAGCGTCAACAGTGGTATTCTAGTAGTAGGTAAGAATAACTAGGTGACTGTTTAAGGAGGCAGGCCAGATGGCACAAAATGCAGCTGGAGCCACTGCCACCCCGAAGATGCAAATGTCCCCGGAGCGTGCACACGAAGTGGTTCTGATGACGCAACGAATTCGGCAAAACTTTCCAGAATTGGCGACGATTCCAGATGACCGTTTACTCTACGCAACGTGGCGGAGTTTTAAGCGGATCGACCAGACCAGTGACAGCGACTATCATACGATGGCCGGCGTTTTCTTCCGGGAGTTTGATCGGCATTTACTGAACTATCAATTCTCAAAGGCTGGCGAGGACGATGTCGTTCGTCATCGGTTCTTTGCAATTATTACCGACCTTTTCCAATAAAAGACCGTTTAGCCCCACAACTTTTACTGAGTTGTGGGGCTTCCTTTTATCACCAGATAACCGGTATACTTAGTGAATGATTAGGAAAAGTGAGGTGAACAATTCATGCGTTATTTAGCAATTTTAGGGAGTCACGAACGCACGGGAATCACGGCGGGGTATCTAGACGCCGTTTTGCAAGCGCTGCCGCAAGACGCCCAAGTTGAGACGGTCTGGCTGCGCGACTACCAGATCTATCCCGATACCAAGGCAAAAACTTGTCCCGCACTGGACCAGATTGAGGCCAAGATGGCGGCAAGTGACTTCTGGATTCTCTGCACCCCCACCTATTGGGGCGGACCTTCGGGCGTCATGAAACAGTTCTTCGACTGCATGCGTTTCCGGCTGGTGCGAATGACCTCGGCGGGCGACACCCTCCCCGGCAAGTACAAGGACAAGCACTACCTGAGCATGACCACCTGCTTCATCAGTTCGCTGGACAACTTCTTCACCGGCATTACCGACCAAACCTTCGTGACCATCGACCGCGTCATGACCGGCGCTGGCCTGATCAAGGTCGGTGAATTTGTCGGCACTGGTACCTGGGGCACCAAAGCACCCCGGCCCGAAAAAGTAGCCGAGTGCCAACGCTGGGGGCGTAAAATCGCCGACCGGCCACGAAAGGATGATAATACCTTGAAACGTTACCTGTTACTCTTTGTAATGATTGCCGCAATGGCCCTGGTGACCATGGGTCTGCAAGCCTGGTGGCTGGGCGTCTTCGCTCCCGGTAAGTTCTGGATGACCTACATAAGTTTCGTTGTGATTTTCTATGTTCTCCTGGCGGGACTCTTACACTTCTTCACGTTCGTTCGCCATCGTCGCCGTTGACTCATGACAAAAGCGCCCCCCGAAATCATCTTTCGGAAGACGCTTTTTTAGATAAATTTAGTTGGCAACAATGTTGACCAGCTTGCCCGGCACAACGATCACCTTGCGAACCGTCTTACCATCGGTGTGCACCTTGACCGTGTCATCGGCCAAAGCTGCCGCTTCGATGGCGTCCTTGGTAGCATCCTTCGGGAACTTCAAGTGTGCCCGAACCTTACCGTTAACTTGGACGACCATTTCGACCACGTCTTCGACCAATTGCTTAGGATCGAAGGTTGGCCACTTAGCGTAGGCAATCGTTTCGTCATGCCCCATCAACGACCAGAGCTCTTCGGTGATGTGCGGTGCGATTGGCGACAGCAACTTCACGAAGCCTTCCATGTAAATCAATGGGAGACTATCGGCCTTGTAGGCCTCGTTGACGAAGACCATCATCTGAGAAATCGCCACGTTAAAGCGCATGTTCTCGATGTCGTCGGTCACGGTCTTGACGGTCTGATTGTAAATCTTGTCCAGCGTACCGTCATTGATCATGGTGACCCGGTCACGGAGATGGTTGTTATCGTCGATCATCAGACGCCATACCCGGTCTAGCCATTTCCGTGAGCCGTTGATGCCTTCCGTACTCCATGGTTTGGAGGCCTCTAACGGCCCCATGAACATTTCGTACAGCCGCAGGGTATCGGCCCCGTGCTTCTCGACGATTTCGTCGGGATTGATCACGTTCCCCTTGGACTTGGACATCTTTTCGTGATTGGTCCCCAGGATCATCCCCTGGTTGACCAGCTTCTGGAAGGGTTCCTTGGTTGGCACGACACCCAGGTCGTACAAGAACTTGTGCCAGAACCGGGCGTACAGCAGATGCAGAACGGCGTGTTCCGCCCCACCGATGTACAGGTCAACTGGCATCCAGTACTTCAGCTTCTCGGGGTCAGCGATTGCTTGATCGTTATGCGGATCAATGTACCGCAGGAAGTACCAAGAACTCCCAGCCCATTGTGGCATGGTGTTGGTCTCGCGTTTCCCTTTGCGGCCGTTCTCGTCCACCACGTTGACCCAGTCATCCAGGTTCGCCAGTGGGCTTTCACCAGTTCCGGAAGGTTCCAGTTGCTTAGCAGCCGGTAACCGCAGTGGCAACTCGTCCTCGGGAACCAGCGTCGTTTCGCCATCTTCCCAGTGGATAACGGGAATGGGTTCACCCCAGTAGCGTTGCCGGGAGAAGATCCAGTCACGCAGCCGGAAGTTGACTTGTTTGTGCCCCGCGTCATGTTGTTCCAACCAGTCAGTAGCTGCCTTCATGGCATCGGCCTTGTTCATGCCGTCCAGGAAGTCGGAGTTGACATGGGTGCCATCGCCCGTGTAAGCAGCGTCTTGCACGTCAACATCACCGTCTTTGGGTGCGATGACTTGGACGATTGGCAGGTCAAACTTCTCAGCGAACTCGTGGTCCCGGTCATCGTGCGCTGGAACGGCCATGATGGCCCCGGTCCCGTAAGAGGCTAAGACGTAGTCACCAATCCAGATTGGCAACTTCTTGCCATTGATTGGGTTGATGCCGTAAGCCCCGGTGAAGACCCCGGACTTGTCCTTGTTCAGGTCGGTCCGTTCCAGGTCAGACTTATGCTCGATGGATTCCTTGTACGCCTTAACGGCCGCAGCCTGTTCCGGCGTGGTAATCGCGTCGACCAGCTTGTGTTCGGGTGCCAGAACCATGTATGTGGCACCGAATAACGTGTCCGGCCGGGTGGAATAGACTTCGACTTGGGCGTCGTCGTGACCGGCAACGTCAAAGAAGATGCTAGCCCCTTCGGAACGACCAATCCAGTTCCGTTGTTGTTCCTTGATGCTCTCTGGCCAATCCAGGTCGTCCAGGTCGTCGATCAAGCGGTCGGCGTAGGCCGTGATTTTCAGAACCCACTGACGCATTGGGACCCGGTAGACGGGGTAACCGCCCCGTTCGGTCTTGCCATCGATGACTTCTTCGTTGGCCACCACGACCCCACCCATAAAGTCAGGAGCCCAGTTGACCATGATCTTATCCTCGTAAGCCAAGCCCTTCTTGTAGAGCTGTTCGAAGATCCATTGCGTCCATTTGTAATAAGACTCGTCCGTGGTGTTGATCTCGCGACTCCAGTCGTAGGAGAACCCCAGGGAACGAATCTGACGCTTAAAGGTTTTGATGTTGTGAGCGGTGAAGTCCTTGGGGTTATGCCCGGTCTTCAGCGCGTACTGTTCAGCGGGTAGGCCAAAGGCGTCCCAGCCCATGGGATGCAGGACGTTAAACCCTTGCATCCGCTTATAACGGGCCATGATGTCCGTGGCCGTGTAGCCTTCTGGATGCCCCACGTGCAGGCCTTGGCCGGACGGGTAAGGGAACATATCCAATACATAGTATTTCGGCTTCGTCGTGTTGTCCGACGCCTTAAAAGTTTCGTTGACCCGCCAGTAGTGTTGCCACTTGCGTTCGATTATCTCATGTTTGTATGCCATGAATGTATCTTCCCTTCTAAAAATGCAACGTTGTGCCGAAAAAAAGCCCCCAGAAGTTCACCAAAAGATGAACTTCTGTAGGGCGTTTGAGCGCGGTACCACCTACGTTTTCCCAATACTTGGGACTCAGTGGCGGATAACGGCGCCAGACGCCCACCTTGCGGCAGAGACACTCGGAGATAAGTTCGAATTCCCCGGTCACGGATTCTCAGCGCCATCCGCTCTCTGAATACCGGAGAAATTCTACTACTTCTCGTCAACGTTGCTTACTTGGTAATTGCCCTAATCTTAGCAAACCCCCAGATGAAAAGCAAGGCTCTATCCCCGATAATCCAAGGTATTTCAGCGTTGTGGGTATGCTATACTTGACCTACCAAAAAATTAACGAGGGGCGATTGATTTGCCAAGATTATCCCGCTGGCGCTGGGGCTTCACCTGGGTTGCCGGCATGCTATTTCTGATTTTACTGATGGGCGTTGCCCTGCAACAGGCCTGGGTCGGGCAGTTCGATCAGGCCATCATTCATCTCATTCGGCGCCCCGCCACCTCTCCTTGGACCGGGCCAATGGTGGCTATCACCACCGCCGGTAATCCCAAACCCGTCACTTGGCTGGCCATCCTACTGGTGGTCGCCCTGGTGATTGCCCGCCGCTACCGAGCCAGTTGCTTTATGGTCATCAACGTTCTGGGCTGGGCCGGTCTGGGAAACTTCGTACTGAAGAACCTGGTGCGCCGGCCCCGACCGACCATTGACCGATTGGTATCTGCCAGCTCGTTTAGCTTCCCTAGTGGGCATTCGATTACCGTGATGCTCCTGTGGGGCACCGTGATTGTCTTGGCGGGGCGCTACCTACGGCAACATCCCGGTTGGAAGTGGCTGGTGATTGGCCTGGCCAGTCTCTGGATCTTAGCCGTTGGGATTTCGCGCATCTACGTAGGGGTCCATTACCCCAGCGACGTTTGCGCCGGCTGGCTCCTGGGCTTTTTCCTGTTGAGCCTGACGCAATGGTTCTTCACCCGTTATGGAGATGACTTTTAATTATGAATCTACCAAACGCTCTCGCGTATAGTCACGTGCTTCTCCAGGATTGCATCTACCCTGGGGCCACGGTGGTCGATGCGACCGTCGGTAATGGCCACGATACGCTCTTCTTGGCCCAATTAGTGGGACCAACCGGAAGCGTCATTGGGTTTGACATTCAAGCGGCCGCCCTGGCCCGCACTCAAACTCAGCTCACCCTGACCGGCCAAACGGACCGGGTGACCTTACACCACACCGGTCACCAACATGTGGCCGACTACCTGACCGCCGACACCGTGGTCGCGGCCGCCATCTTTAACTTGGGTTACTTACCGGGTGGGGACAAGGCGACCATCACCCACGCGGAAACGACGCTAGCGGCCGTCCAGGCACTGTTACCCCACCTGCCCCGCGGTGGCCGTCTGGTTCTGGTGGTCTACACCGGCCATCCAGGCGGTCAGGCTGAGGCGACTGCAGTGCGCGACTTCTGCGTGCACTTACCCCAGAAGTCGTATCAGGTCCTGCAATACGGGTTTATCAATCAGGTTCACCAGCCACCCTATCTTCTAGCCATTGAAAAGCGCTAAAGGAAAGGACGTCAGCGGTTTTGACCGTCGGCGTCCTTATTTTTTGTTCGAAACTTATAAAGCGGTGTAACCACCATCCGCGTTGATGACGGCTCCGGTAATGATCGAAGACTGGTCACTGGCCAAAAAGGAAATCACGTTGGCGATTTCCTCGGGCGTGGCTAACCGACCAATCGGCATTTTAGCCACCATCCCGTCCGTGACCGTTTTCGGCAACGTCTGGAGTAACGGCGTGTTCACGTACCCCGGGGCCACGGCGTTGAACCGGATGCCCTGCGTCGCGTAGGTCACGGCCTGGGACTTGGTATAATTGGCGACCCCCGCCTTAGCCGCGGAATAGGCCTGCGACTGAGCGGCACCCACCACGCCCAGGATAGAGCTCATGTTGATGACGCTCCCGCTCCCCTGCTTGACCATCTGCTGGACCACGTATTTGTTGGTCAAGACGACCCCGGTCAGGTCAATGGCGATGACTTGATTCCAGTTGGCAACGTCTAGGTCGGCCACGCCAGACTTATGCTCGGTCACACCGGCATTAGCCACCAGAATATCGATGTGCTGGTGGGCCGCAACCACGGTCTCGACCAGGTTCTGCAAGGACCTTTCGTCGGTTACGTCGGTCTTCACGAAGTCGATCCGTGAATCGTCGGGGGCTTGTAGGTCGGCCGAAACGGCAACGGCGCCAGCGGCCAGGAACTTCTGGCAGGTGGCCAATCCGATGCCAGAGGAGCCCCCCGTGACGATGGCGACTTTTCCACTTAAATCAGACATCCAATCACTCCTTTACCCTTTAGTATAGGCGCAATCTGTTCGCTGTGTAAGCGCTTTATAAAAATTATAATAGCCAATTTAACGGATTACAGGCGTTTCGGTACCATCATCGACTGAAATGACTATACTAAAGCTGTCTAGAACTTTTGCTCAGTCATCCGTTCGTTCCACGTGCCCACCCAGGAGGCCTATCATGCGCTTTGGCTACCGCACACCCAACTTCAAAAATCGCTTTTTCCCGCATCGAACGCCGCAAGTCAGCGACTACCTGATGACCCTGGGGTGGGGGCTCCTCGGTCTCGGGGGACTGTGGTTAGTGGTCACCCACCTCAGCACCCTCATCGCATTCGTCCTATTCGTGGCATTATGGCATTGGCGTTGCTCGCACAATTCTAACCACGTACGCTTCCCTCTTGCCCAGTGTCAATGCTACACTAGTCGGTAAGGAGATGATTTGGATGTCACAACAGACACAGGCAGACTTCGTACGCCAAGCGTTACAGGATGCCATCGCCCAAACGGAACAGGAACAAAAGAACGCCATGTCCGAGGGAATTCAGGGACTCATTAAGGCCGGGCTCACCCAGCAACAGGTGCTGGCCATTGCCCAATTTCAATCCGCGGGCATGCAATTTAACCAAGCGCTTCTCGGCCACCTGACCGTGGCGATTCTCGACCATTTGAACGCGTCGCAAAAATAAATGCCATAACCGGTTTACGCTAAAAATCACCAAACAAAAATACCGAAGCGCTGATTAATCAACGTTTCGGTATTTGTTTAGTCTTTAGAGTCACCTAAAAAATAAAATCGGGCTACTTCCGAATGCCTTTAAATCAACGTTTGTTGCAAAATATTGTTCTTATTTTGTTCCTGCCGGGCTAGGCGATACATATTTTAAGAATCAGTATGCTGATTTTATTATATTAAATCAAATAATATTTTATAAAGAATGTCAAAGTAAATTCATACTCGAGGTGCTAAAGTCTTCAAGTTAAACGATTATTTACATTATTTGATTAGTCCTAATAACCAATATGATAGTGAATACAAATTTTACCAATAACATATAAGGCTACCATAATCATACCCAAAATAAATAAAATCAAGCATCCAGTACCTGCTTCCTCTTCCTTTTGTTCTTGAATCCCAGCTGCGATAATCCGTGCCTGTCGCTTCTCTTCTTCGCTCATACTCTTCCTCCAAAGCATATAAGAATAATCCTATACAATTTTTATAATCCTTATAAGTACACCATATCTTCTATATCAACAGCAACATATTTTTCCAAAAATTTAACGTTAATCAAAAGGGTCGCCTATCTCCTTGAAGGACTAACGGTAAACTTTCACTTTATTCTTTTAACATAATTTGTATTTGACGTAATATATAATCCGTTGCTAAGCTTCAATCGTGTGATTTTTCCATACCTAATAACATGCTTAACATCAAAAATTTGACCTTTTGGAAACTTATCTACCGGCTTACGGAAAGTTTTATCTCGATACCGCGTAATAGATGTTCGTGCTTTGACCTGCTTGGCACTTTGCAGATAGGTCGCTTTCTTTGGTTTTGTGTTGGTCTTGTGAGTACCAATCCCACTAAGCGACCCATCAAAGTCCAAACTCCCATCAACATGTAGTCCCTTCCAGTTGTCAGTATACTGCCAGGCGTTAGCATCGGCGACCCCCGGTTGACTGACCTGGTAAGCAGCCGGCCAAATATGCTTATCGACCAGCACCCCACGATGAATACGGCTGCCGAACCAGGACCCGGGCCCGTACACAATAACGTGCGTATATCCATGCTTGATTAAGTATTTCAGGAAGGCGTTCACCTGGGCTGTCGGATTGTAGACCAAGCTGGGGTCTTCCACGTCGATAGCGAGTACCGTCGACTTATCCAGTCCAAACTTCTTCACCCACGCTAAAAAGTAAGCGGCCTCCGCGGTGCCCCGGCCTTGGAAGTAGTGGTACACCCCCACCGTCTCAAAAATTTTCAGGCCTCGGGTAATCTGATTGCTTGCCTTAGCATTCAAGTATGTTGTTCCCTCGGTCAGCTTAACCATTAAGGATTTAGCACCATGGGCCCGGAGACTTTTCAAATAAGCTAGCGAGTCGCTTTGATAAACGGCGATGTCAACAACGTTTCTAGTCATCCTGATCAGTCCCTTCATTGGGCACGATTGTTTCTGTAGGTGCCGGGGTCACGAGTGGCGCGTGATTGTCCCCGCCAGAAACCTTGTAGGCTTGATAGGCCTTTTCTACCAAGCCAGTAATTGTTTGGGCATCGAAATCGAAGCCATGTTTCTTAAGTTCAATATTTACGTACCGCTCTGCCTCTTTCCCCCGGTCAGTCTTAGATAAAGCCGATAAAACTGCCATCGTAGGAACTGCGATATCAGCGAGCTTGTGACCTAATTCAATGCCTTTTGAGGCGTCCACAGACGACACGTTCACCTTCTGGGGTTCAGAACTACCCGCAGAGGTGTTTCTCGTGAAGCCTAGTCCAGACAAAATCAGTAAAATAATTTGAGCAATTGAATCCACTTGGTCAGACGAAATGGAAAATCCTAATCCGTTGAAAACTGCGACTGCAACCGCAGCGAAGAAAAAGACGACCGATAAAACATCGACAGTCGACCGTTTGTTAAAACTCAGTTTGAATTTCTTATCCATTATTAGTTATCTCCTTTAATTGTGCCGTATCGATTTCGATAGGCTGCGTTCTCTTGCTTCAATGCCGCGTTCTTCTCCCGAAGGCCGGCATTTTCTTTTGTCAGTAATGCAACTTGTTCCTGGAGCCGTCCGACAATCTGGTGATGCTTATCCTGGAAATCGTCGTACTCGTTGCCCATCGTGGTGTACTTATCCTCCAGGTCAGAGTACCGAGACTGCCAGTTAGCATTCTCATCACGCACCGTCTTAAGAATGTACTGCTGCATTTTGTCCTGCTCCGTCTTCGCCTCGTTATTCTCATGCCTAGTCGACCGCCGCGTTTCGAGAATAACGGTCACTAGTGTTACGAATCCCGCGAACATCGCCGACAGATTTGCCTTCAACCAATCATTCAATCATGTCTACCCCCTTGACTCGCCACCTTAAAGATCCAAGCGAGTGCCAGGATAGAGAAAATCCAGGTCAGATTAAAATGGTAATCAAAAAGCCCACGTAAAGTGAATACGCAGGCTAAAGCACCGTACAATGGGGCAATCCAGGCAAGTCCAATATTGCGAATCATGCGACGGTCGCCCAGAGCACCACAAAGCAGAATAACGCCGCCAATTAGTAACGCTACAGCAAACCAACTACTGGTAATAAAGATTGACCCAGCGTTCTCAATGCCCGTTGGCGGAGGCGGCGGAGTAACGCGCGGGTCAGCAAGGTAATTATCATTCCGGAAAATGTAAATACCTGCAATTACACTTATGATGCCGAAACATAAATAATCATAATATTCGGTAAATCTCGACCACATTATATAATCTCCTTCATGTTCACTGCCTAGTTTTTACTTAATACCATGCGCAGCAAGAGACGCATTAATAGCAGAAGTTAAATCATCTTGAGAAACCATTTTCTGCCAGCTTACGCCAACCCCATCTTGAATAATTACGTTCCACTGTTCTTTTCCAAGAGACATATTGGACATAAAAGTGCCGTTGCCATATCCAGTTTCAGTCTTTTGCAGTAATCCACGAAGAGAATCATTTGACGGATTATTTTTTGAAGCCGCTTGAATATAGCAGTTATATACGCCAAAAGGAAGGCCGGCAAGAAGTGCGTTTACGTCAGTCCCAGTATTATTGAACACTTTAACAGTCTTAATCTTAAAGGATGATTCTGAATCAGCTAAATCAATGGGAGATAGACTCCAAGGAGATGCCACACTCTCTTGAGCTACCTTTATTTCAGTTAGGCAAATATTACCGGGAGCAGTATCTGTCCCCCCTTTATTACCAATCTGAAGGTCTGCATACATAGAACCAGCAGGGGCAACGAAGGTGTATATTAATCGTTTTACACTTGGAAATTCAGGCATAAACAAAGAATCAGCTAAAGTTATATGGGTAAAAGGAGAAGCATCAACAGTTGCAGCAACATTAATATTAAGATCAGCTCCCTGCAGTTCCGTGTTTCGGTACGCAATCATTTGAACACTATATGTTTTACCTGCTGTTACAGGAAATCTATCCGATTTCATTAGTAATTTTGTTTTATTGTTTGAATTCCCTAATAGAAATACATTTTTAAAACTTGACATATAATTATCATTTTTTGCTAAAGAAAGCGAATTGCTTGGAGCTACACCAATAGACTTTCCATCCCATGTTGATAATGTCCAATTCTGCAGATCAGACATATATCCTGAATTCTTAATTAGATTTACTGCACCATAATTAGAATCAATATCCACTTTTTCTTCAGGAGCAGGTGTAGTGTCGTGTTCAATAGTGCCAACTTCTAACATAATGTTCTTAACAGAATAAGTGGCTTTGGAATTATCTACAGTCATGTGTATATAAGTCCCAGACTCAGTACCATCGGCCGGCTGAATGAAGCTTTGGCTTACATGATTAATACCTTCCTTAAGAGATAATCCACTTATAAAGGCAATCCAGGGAATCTTCCCTGAGTATCCAATCCAACTTACACCAGAATCAGCATTCTTTACTATGATGTCAAAGGAAATGTGCATCTGTGTTCCTTTTTTAAGATTCCCAAATGCACTAGATAAATACCAATTATGGACCGTTTCCCCCGTTATTCCCGTTGCGTCTATCGTGTAAATTTGCTCCGAATCTAAGGCATAATTCCGGCCCCCAATAACATCGCCACCAGTCTTCAATCCAGCCAGCCACTCTGCCTCAGTGCCACTAAACCCATTCTTCACAGCAACATCATAAGCGCTGGGCCCATCGGCACCAGTCGCGCCAATTAGCGACGCTAACCAATCCTTTTCATTCCCCGTATACCCGCCAGCGACGGCCACCTCATAGGCGCTCTTACCGGAATCACCCCGGGCGCCCTTCAAACTCGCCAACCAATCAGCCTGGGTGCCGGAGTAACCACCGGCCACCGCTAACTCATACGCACTACTACCGGTCGGCCCCGTTTCACCAGTGGCCCCGACCAACGTCTTCAACCACTCGGCTTCTGTACCTACATACCCGGCATCCACCGCGACCTGGTACGCGGACTTACCGTCGGCCCCTTGCAACCGGCCAGCGTCCGTCCACTTACCACCCGTCGACGTGTACAGCTCACCGGCCACCAGGTAGCCAGTGCCATCTGGCTGGTCGGCTGGAAGGTCCGCAACGGCCGCAACTGTGCCGACCAAATTTAGCCCGGCCCCCGTCTGCCCGGTATCGCCTTTTTCGCCCTTGAGGCTTGCCAGCCATTCGGTTTCGGTACCCGTATAGCCGCCAGTCACAGCCACTTGGTACGCTGAATCGCCCGTGGCCCCGGTTTTACCCTGGTCACCCTTCAAACTAGCCAACCATTCTTCAGCGGTGCCCGTATAACCACCGGCCACCGCTACCTGGTAGGCTGAATCGCCCGTGGCTCCCTTATCGCCGGTATCACCCTTGCCGCCCACAAAGTTCCCCAGGTCGACCCAGGCGCCATTGGTCCAGGAGTACAGCTCCGTGCCAACAAAAAAGCACTGACCTTCTTGCGCCAGTGCCGGTAACTTATCCACTTTACCCATCATGCGGGTGTTGGCCCCGGGTTCCCCCTGGTCGCCCTTATCACCTTGCGGCCCGATAATGCTGGCAAAGTACGTGAAGCCTTTGCCGTTATAAAAGAAGACCTTGCCGCGGTCGGAGCTGGTACCACCAATCAGGACAAAGTCCCCTTGAACGATACTCCCCTGAGCATCGTCGTACGCGTTCATTTCAGCAAGCGACGCGAACGTTTTCGTAAACATTGGTCGATACATGGTATCGTCACCACCTCCCGTTTCAACTGTCGTCCCGTCCGATTTGTGAAATAGCGGTACGTCTGCGGGCGAGATACTCAGCGTATAGGCCGCGGCCGTGTTGATGTCCAATCCAGCGAGCGTGATCACAAACGGCCCGCTGAACGTGATATACATGCCGTCGGGGTACACGATTTTCCAGTCATACACCTGCCGATTGCCGCTCTTGGCATAGATGGTATTCCACTCCGGCCCCTTGTAGATGATGCTAAACGCGAGCAATGCCGTGTTGTTCATCCCCAGGTCATAATGCTGGGTCTCATCGCCAAGATTGGTGGTCTCCAACTGTTGTGGCTGCATGCCCATCTCCGGGGTGCTCTTCACGTTGGCGACCTCAATAAAGCCGATATCACCATGATTGGCGTAATACAGGCGGGTCCCGCTTGAGGACAGGCCCGCCGCTGAATTTACCGTCATGCGGCATCCCTCCTAATCCGTTGAATCCGTCGTGTACTTGCTCCAAAAGTTGTCGATAAACGTCTGCAGGTCCGCCTTGACGGCATCCTTGTTGGCAGCAAATAAGTCGCGGTCAACGATGGTCATCTGCAAACTGTTATTGGCATTGGTCGGCCCCACGCTCGCGTAGAAGTTGGCAACAACTTTATCGTTAGCATCCTTCGACGTGGCATTAAGGGTGAGTGACGTATTGATTGCTAAGGCCATGGGCTAGTCCTCCTTTTCAGCGGGAACAACAACGGTATCGGTCGACTTTGGCTTGGCCTTTAACGTGTCGTTCTCTTCCTTGAGCTTCTTGTTTTCCGTCTGCAGCTGGGCGGCCAGCACAGTCAGGCGCGCATTCCGCTGTAGCAATTCGGCAATCTCTCCACCAGCCGCACTGCTTACCTGGCTGATGATGATGTCCTTTTGGTCTGGTGTTTGTTGTTTAATCATGATTTATACCCCTCAATCTTTGCAATCTCATCCACACTTAATTTTGATCTATCAAGCCGATCATTTTCATACCCCCGTCGTTTCCCCATAATCTGCCACACGAACGAAACATTGGGTCTATCTGACTTTACAATAAAATAGGATTCGCAACGTTTCCCAATCCAAACATTTCCACTGCTATACGATTGTAAAAACACCTGGTACGGAACTGTGGTATTTACTACATCGCTAAACAACAGTTCAATTGGAACAATGACTTGTCCCACGGTATCCGTCACTGCTTCCCCCATATCGCCAAGGTAGCTTTCCGCCATTTCATATGCGGGTGTTTCCCGAACCCCATCGCGTGTAACTTGCACGGCATTTTTCTTTCCAACAACAGTAAAATTACCACCAATCATCGTTTCACCAGTGGTTATATAAACCCCAGAGGTTGTAGGGTCAACAGATGCCGTTTTAATCGTAATCTGGCTACTAGAAATACTTATGCCTGTCATATCAACTGCAGAAACAGCAAGCTTATCCTGTGACAATAAATTGTCCACAGTCACCAAGTCTAATATCCCTGTTGTTTGCAACATCAAATGAGGAACAGTAATATCCTCTATCACATGTCCTTCTGTTTTACCTACACCAATCTGAGCAGATGGAGTTTCATCTTCCTGATGAGTTCTATAGCTAATCCCACCATCATTAAGTGTCATCTTCCCTAAATTACTACCAATGGATTCAATCGTTCCTTGGCTAACGTTTATGTTGAAGCTTTTACTCAAGTTGTAAATATTTCCATCTTGAAAATTAACCTCTCCTGTTTCCAAGTTTAAGCTTAGGTTCTTACCAGAAAGGATTCCTGCTGTGATGCTCCCGGCATTTAAATTAACTAAATTGACTGCATTAGCATCCAATGTACCAGACGAAATACTGCCCGCATTCATATTGACCAGATTGATAACATTAGCATCGAGCGTTCCAGCAGTAATTTTGTCCGCTGATAAATTCTTAATGGCTGCACCCGGAATAAACGCACTCCCGGAAAATACAACGCTCGGGGCGTCCAGCAAAATTTTCCCGGACTGAATCAGTGTTTGCCCAGCTTCCATATTAATCTGATTGATCACGTCACCCGACGTCACCCGTAAATTAATATCATTGGACAACTGCGTAATCTTCGAGTTGTACTCATCCTCGCCAACCTTGGTCCCCGCCAGAGCATTGGCCGCGTCCGCCACATTCCGGGCCGCCACAATATCCTTTTGCGCGGCATCGACCTTCTTACTAATTTCATCCCCGGTGATATCCGACGCCAGCGGGATCCATTGCCCCTTACTGTACATGTACAGCTCGGTCGCCGTCCCGTTGGGCTTGTACCACAAATCACCCTCGTGCGGTGTTGCCGGTTGCGTTGGCGTATTGTATGTGAACGTCCCCGTCGAATTAAGCTGGCGAACAATTCCCTTAATGGTCTGCATCAGTTGGCCGTGGTAGTCCCAGTTAGTCGGTGAGGTCACGGTCTCCCCGGTACTAGACACCGCACTGAGTCCGCCCTCAAACGTCAGCGAATAACTGTTGTTCGGCACGATAAAATTGTGTCCCGCCGTGTCGGCTACAATCAACCAGTCCCCGGCTTCTACGGCTGGGTTACCGGCCCAGTTCAGGGTGTACGGGTAATATTGCATCTCATTAAGCACCGACCACATGTTTTTCAAAATACTCTCGCTGATAAAATCATTCTGCAACGTCAATTGCGTCCCAGTGGTCGCCCCAACATGTAGCGATTTACTGGCCGTGTCGTTAGCGGTGGCCTCCTCAGCCGTTTCATCCTCGGTGGTCGTATCTGTTGCAGAGTAATTATTAGTTTCAGTCAACGGCGTTACCGTTATCCCCGCAATTGCATAGGGATTTTCGTTTTTGGTCAGCCCGTTCATCTCGTAATTGTCCGGACCAATGTCGTACTGACTCTGGTTCAAGCCACGCAAACACAATTGGCCGCTTCGATCAAATACAACGTAGCCCGGTACCAGCATCGCCAACAATCCCAATACCACCCGATAAGTCTGCCCACTCGGCAATGTCGTAATTGGGATATTCGGCAAGCGACCAAAGCTGTCCTGATTAATGGGTACCCCAGCCTGATTCGCAATATCCAAGGCCATGTCGGCTAACGTGGTCGGAACGGTCACTTTCGGCACGTAGACGCCTTCCAGCCAACACATTGTATCCACCGCGCTAATGGTCGTCAGCTTATTGTTTCGGTCCATTGAAATATCGCCATCAACGTAAAACACCCCCAGCGGCGCATACTCGTAAGACTTATCTGGTAACTGAATCCCAATGGCGGCCGTAACCTTATCCTTGGCCTGAATCCCCTCGACCAGGTCCGAGAACGCAATCTTGAGTGAATCCTCGTAAGTCGTCCCCAGACCCATTTGTTCCCCGGTCATGGCCGCGGAATCATAGGTCACGGAAATCAAGTCATCGGCGGTAAATTCACGGTCACCCACGGTTAGCTTAATCGCCAGTGTCCGCTGCGTACTAGCAAACGCGGCATTAAACGCATCCGATTGTTTTATCAAAGAATCACCTCTTTACTGTTCAACAAAATCACAACTCAAGCCCGACCACGCGTACTTGTTCAGATGATCATTCCAGCTATACGCCGGGGTGGTCCGGTCGCCCACATAAAACGTCTTGGTGACCATGCCACCCTCCTGGGCATCCAGGTAGGTGCATTGGAAGAACTCCCCCGTGATAGCCTGTAAAATCGTCTTGCACTCCGTCACAGAGAGCGGCGGCCAGCTCAGTGTGAGCTTAACTTTCGACGTGATACGGTCCCGCATCATGGTGCCGTTCGCGTTCCGCGTGGTCTTGCCGTCGATATCTTGGTTGCCCCAAGTGAAGTCCTTGGGATTGGGCATGGTGGCCCCGTTGATTGCCAAATAATAACTCACCACTTTCACTCCTTTAGAGGTTCAGCATATTCTTACCATTCTTGCGATTGACTGCGTTAACGCCCTTGATAACATGCGTCGCCAGCGTCTCATCCCCCAGCTTAACAATGACCTCGACCGGCTGTTGATTGGTAGAAGTTGCTGGCGTCGTGGGCGTGTTACTCATCCCCATCATCACGGCGTTAACAATGGCCTGCTGCATCCCAGACATACCGTCGCCGCGCATGTCGCCCGTCCCATTGGTTTCTGGTAACTGGGCGTCGGGCACTGCCATGGCTTTCGGCATGGTAATGCCACCCGCAAAGTTGGCGTGCATGTACTGGTAAGCCTGCCCCATCAGTTTCATAGCCCGTTGTGGCTGACTGAGTGGTAAAACAACTTCGGGAGTGTTGCCCTCCGCGAGATTGTACAGGCCTTCCTTAGACGTAAAGCCACCATCACGGAAGCCATCGAACAAGTGGTACAGGCTTGAGAAATCGAAGCCGCCAAACAGATCACCCATGGAAGAGCTGCCCGATGAGTTGCTCTTCTTCTGTTTTTTGGTGACCTTATCGGCGAATGCCTTCAACGCTTTCTCAATCGTGTCAACGGCCCCACGTTCCGTCATATCGACGCCACCTTTGGCAATGGAAAGACCGGCTCCGCTCAAATTACCGAAACCAACGTAACGCTCGGCTACCGACTTGATAACTTGAAGCGGGTTCTTAACGTCATCCCAAACGGACCCGATGATGCCGGCCACGTAACTGATGGCACTCGATACCCCTGAACTAATTGATTTTCCAATTCCACCGAGGTCAAAATCAATCTTCGGCATTTTGAAACTTGGAATATCAATCTTAGGCATCTTAAAGTTGAAGCTCCCAATTCCGCCTTTGTAGTGTGGAATCGAGCGTAACGTATCAGACGCGCTCTTAATCTTGGTACCCGCCGGAAGGTTGACCATTAGATTTCGGACGGCCGGGAAAATCCCCTGTTGCCCGTTAGGCAATTGGTAACTTTCCTGGTAAGCACCGCCCAAACTGTCGTTGACCATCGCGGGGCCCCCGCGGTGCCGCCCACCTTGGGCAAAGTGTGGCACGCTCCAGTAGCTTAAACCACCGGCCATGCCACCCGCGCCGACGTGGTTCAGGATCCATTTCAGACCAGTGATAACACCGTTAACCGCCTTACCGATGGTGCCGACAATCGCGTTAGCAATGGAGGCCGCGGCACTCTTAATGGCGCCGACACCCTTCTTAAGACCGCTGGCAATCTTGCCGCCAAGCGAACCGGCCCAGGAGGCAATCTTCTTGGCCGTCGGCGACTTGAAAGCTTGAATCCAGGTACCTAACTTCGTACCGGCCTTCTTAACCAGTGACTTGGCACCGTCAACACCTTTGTGAATCGTACTGCCAAGTCCCTTGGACCACTTTTTGAGTGTGGACGATGCCTTCTTACGAAAGCCATTCACCCAGCCACCCAATTTAGTACCGGCCTTGGTCGCTAACGACTTGGCTCCGGCAATCCCAGTGTGAACGACTGAACCTAGGCCCTTCGCCCACTTCTTAATGGTTGAAGACGCCTTTTTACGGAAGCCGTTCACCCAGCCACCAATCTTAGTACCTGCGGCCGTCGCCAGTTTTTTGGCACCGGAAACGCCGTCGTGAACCTTGCTACCAAGGTTACCGGCCCAGGTCTTAATCGTCTTCGAGGCCTTAGTACGGAAGCCATTGACCCACTTGCCGACCTTCTCGCCGGCTTGCTTGGCCCATTTCTTCCCAGCCTCGACCTTCTCGTTAATTCCTTTGCCGACACCCTTAGCCCAGTTGACGGCATCTTTGAGGCGCTTCTTGCCCCACTTGGTGATAGCCTTACCGGTCTTAGTGTCCTTCCGGAACCAGGTAGCAATGCTGCCAACTGGATTAATGATGAACTCAGCAATCTTGCCCCAGTTCTCCTTGATCCAGTCAATGGCATCACCCAGCCATTTTGTCACCGCCTTGTAAATGTTGTTTACGAAGGTACGGAACTTCTTGTTGTGCTTATACAGCAACACGAATCCCGCAACGACAGCCGCTATTGCTGCGGCCAAGAGTACATATGGGTTTGTCAAAAACGCTACAGCATTTAAGGCACTTTGTCCCAAAGCCGCGGCCTTGCTCCAAATTGCCCAGGACTTAAATCCTTTAACCAAATCCAGAACATTTGTGACGCCTGTTTTGAGCTTACCCCAGCCTATACTAATCAGACCGCCTGCAGCTTTAGTACCATCTTTCAGCTTTGTCCATGGTGTCGCAGCTAGGCTTTTTGCGCTAGCTGCCCCTTCCTTGAACTTACCCCAGTTAAGCCCTGAGGTCATATCCTTTAAGGTGCTCCAAGCTTCTTTCAGCTTACCTAAGCCAGTAATTTTATTGAACAATTGCTGAAGTATCGGGCCCTTCATTTTCATGAAGTCTAGCTTCTCATTAACCTTGGCCAACCAAGTAACACCTTCTGAAATCTTCTTGGTACCAATTTTAAAGGCAAAAAGACTAGCTAGAATTCCAGCGAATACTCGAACTGCGTGTTGATGCTTATCAATCCAGTTTGAGAGCCCGTCGAGTGCCTTAGTAATAAGTTGTAACGTTCCTATACCCTTACCACCGGTATACCCGGCAAACGGCTTAAGAAACGCATTAAATAAAGACTTTGCTAGTGGTGCCAGTGCTTTTAGAACTGAGTTGACGACCTTAATCACCGCGGCTAACAACTTAAAGAAAGCCGGTAATGCATTAGTAATCGTGAACTTTCCTAACGGTAGAAGAACATTTTTGTATCCCCAGGCTAGCGCATCCCACATCGTTTTATTTAACCTACGAACAGACTTAAACAACGTCTGGATTGACTGCAACAGTGGCCGAAAATCGAGCTTCTTAGCCCACTCAGCGGTGGCTCCCGCCATATCCTTGATATCGCCAGTAACGTCCTTAACGATACCCAGAATGGTGTGGAAAATACCCTGACCAGTCTTGCCGGACTTCCAAGCCTTATCCAGCTGACCAGCCAGATTACCAATCGTCTTACCAATATCAGTAATGACCTTCAGAATGTTGTTGAAAATCTTCGTACCATAATCGGCCTGCTCCCACGCTCGCTTAAACGAAACCACGAGCGTATCGGCAAACTTAACAATCTTATCGAAAGCTTTTAGCCAGGCGCTAAACAGCTTGGTCCCGGTGTCGCCCTCGGTCCACGCTTTACGGAACGAGTTGGCTAAGCCACTGACCAGCTTGGCAATATCCGTGAACAACTTGAGCAGGTGGGCCGCGATACGTTCTCCGGTCCCATCGTTCCAGGCTTTGCGGAACGACTTACCAATTTCAATCAGCACCTTAAGTACGGAATCCAGCGCATTCAAAATGGCCCGAATCATCTTGGTACCCGCACCGTGGTCCTCCCAGGCTTCGGCAAACGCCTTCGCAATATCGCCGATGATCAGGAGGACTTGTTTCAGCAGGCGCAAGATATCCGTGATTAGGCGAACCCCCGTCTTGCTGTCCCAAACCTTGATGAAGGACCGACCGATATCGCCAAGTAAACGTTCAACTTCTTTGAGCGCGTATTTGAACGCGTCAATGACGCCCTTGCCTTCCTTGGCCCAGGCTTCCTTCATCGGCTTGAACAGCTCACCCAGAATCTTCTTGAACTCCTTAGCGGCCGCAATGGCACCACCATAGGCCGCCATGGGTTGCCCAAAAGCATTGTCCACGTCGTCCGGCATGTTGGCCGCGTCACTCGTTGGTTCGGTGGCCTCCGCGGTCGGCGCCGCCTTGGTCGCTTCAGGCGTGAAGGTCTTCGTCTTTTCCAAATCTAAATCAGATGTTGATTTCGTCGGGGTCGCCTTAAAGGTCTTGAGAGCTTCCTTTTTAGCGGTCTTCGGCGTGTAGTCGGGAATATCCTTGCTAACGTCCAGCGTGTTGATCTCATCGAATCCCATTAAAGAGTTCTTGTATTCCTGGTACTTCTTCTTTAGGTCTGCAATCTGCTTCTTTTGTGCATCATTCTGTTTCTTGACCGCGGCCGCAGCGGCGGAATTCGATTGCTTAATCTTCTCGTTTTCCGCCTGAACAGCGGCCCGACGCTTAGCATTAGCCTCACGAATCTGAGCGTTCTCTTGTTGTAACGCCTTTCGCTTGGCATCATTTCGCGATTTGATTTGAGCATTCTCTTCTTGGACGGCTTTACGACCAGCGGCGTTTCGTGCCTGAATCGCGGCGTTCTCTTTCTGCACCGCCGCCTGCATAGCCTTGTTGTGAGCCTGAATTGCGGCATTGTGCTGTTGAATCGCCTTAGTAGCCTGACTGGTGGCGGTGGAGGACGCCCCCATGGCCTTGGTCTGCTTGTACAGACCGGCCGCACCAGCGCGGGCCGTTGCGTTGCTCATCCCAAACAAAGCGGCACTGAAGTTAGCTAACCAGCCCGTAGCCTTAGCAAGCATCTGCATGAACTCATTGAGCCATGGCATGATGGTCGAGTACAGCGGGTAGAAAGCCGTCATTAGGTTAGCCTTAATCTGCGCCAGGCTGGCCGCAAACTGGCGGTTCGTCTTGGCGGCGTTAAGTAACCCCTGACTGAACTTCGTGATAGCTTCAAAGCCAACGCCCCATACCAGAAACTGTGCGGGCAGTGACCGCATGCCTTCCTTAAGTTCGGAAAGCGACGACCGGGCCTTCTTGGTTCCCCGGCTAAACTTGTTCATAGAACTAGCGCCGCGGGTACCGATCTGGCCGATGGGACCGAGCAACTTACGAGCCTGACTGCCCATAGAGCGGAGACCGGCCGTCACCCGTGAGATGCCCGTGACCTTGCCGAGTGTCGCCATTAAGGTCCGCATCCGGCCTGCCACTGAGCTAATCCGGGTGGATAACTCAGAAAATGACTGGCGCAAGGTGCGCGTCTTAGCTGACTGCTCGCCCAGTTCGGTGTCCACACGGGCGGTGGACGACTTTAAGGCCTTTTCACGGTCAGCCAAACGGCCGTATTGATCACCCAGTGCATCACTGGTATCAACGGCCTTTTGCATCTTGGCCTTGAGCTTCGTGATTTCATCCCCGATACGGCGAGACGCGTCAGTCGCAATCGTGGCCTCGGAGTTGAACCCCTTGGACATGTCGTACTTCATGGCATCTT
Source organism: Candidatus Levilactobacillus faecigallinarum (assembly GCA_019113985.1). Taxonomy (GTDB): domain Bacteria; phylum Bacillota; class Bacilli; order Lactobacillales; family Lactobacillaceae; genus Levilactobacillus; species Levilactobacillus faecigallinarum. The sequence goes on along the minus strand of DXGJ01000002.1, from coordinate 73 downwards.
TCTCGGCAACCTCTAGGCCCTTAATCTTCCGGCGCATGCTCTCGATGTTACCTTCGTTCTCGTCCATTTTGTG
>DXGJ01000018.1 GCA_019113985.1 Candidatus Levilactobacillus faecigallinarum | reverse complement strand
TTGAAAACGTGATAAAGTAGATGTACCCAAAGTAATCACTCCCTATATTGGTTGGAATTAGCTACTACCATTGTAAGTGATTGCTTTGGGCTTTTTAATTTCTGTTCGGATTAATTATAGAATTTGCCATTTTAATAGCATTTTTGACCATTCTGCGTTATTATAGGGTTGCGGGTAAGTTTGAACTAACTTCAACTTACGCGTGAGGCTTCTGTCCTCATTCAACAGACAGATTTCATTTTACTCCCCCAAAGTAGATGAAATTTTTACAACATAATCCCCCAATTATGTTGTAACCTTACTCTTTGGCCATTGCGACTTATCGTAATGGCTTTTTTTGTGCCCAATTTTGGGCCATCACTCGTCATCTTCAACCGATCGGTGGGGCCATAATTCCCAGAATAGCCAGAAATTCACCACCGTGGCCAACACCAGACCACCGAAGCCAAAGAGCACCTTCGCCCAGCCCACGAGCGCCCAGGCCAGCAAGCCCCACATCGTTCCGCCAATAATCAAACCGGTCATCAGAATAATCAGAATTGTCGTGACCACTTTCATCGGTGCGCGCTCCCTTCACGTTGTCATGCTAAAAGCTTACCACGTTTCGGATAATTTATCGAAAGCAATTTTAGCCCTCACCTGCTTTCAAACTGGTCGAACCAATGCTGCCAATCGCAAATCGTGCAATCGCTTGCAACGGCGCTGTTTTAGCGTTTTACCTCATCATTATTTTAGGCCATTTAAGGGGAATTAATTGCTTATTGGCAAATGGTACCCTAAGATAAATGGTGAATGAATACGCTAAGTTATAGCAGAAAGGACGACGATCAAGCTTGAAAATCATTACTTTACACGTTTTAGATGATTCCCTACAGGTGAGCTACGCGCCGGCTGGTCAACCGGCCGCCCAACGCCAATTTACAATTGCTTATAATTCGAATCAGGGAATCGGTGAGAATCTGGAGAATCTCCGCGTGAAACTCGTGGGACTCGACGTTGACGCCGCCGTCATCGACAACGCCCTCAGCTACCCCTTCTCCGATACGGTAGTGGGCATCAATCACCAACGCATCGATATTGGGTTAGCCATCACCAACATGCTCAACATCCCCGTCGTCAGAAGTCAGGCCATTGCTGAACAAGGCCTAGACGCCGCGTTGAAAGCAAAGCGCGACTATCTAAGCTGGCATCTGGATTATTACGGCCAGTACCAAGGTAAACGTAACTACGGCCAGGAAGCCATGCTGACTGTGGGAAACGGCTTCTTCGGCCTACGCGGCGCCTACACGGAAGCCCACGCCGACAAAGACAACTATCCGGGCATGTACACAGCCGGACTCTACGATCAGCTGACGACCAACATTAACGGTCGGCAAATCACCAACGAAGACCTGGTGAACCTGCCTAACGCTCAGGCCCTGACCTTTGGTGTCGACCACCAGAATCCCTTCCAGATTAAGGCCAGCGACATTCAAGACATCTACCGGAGCCTTGACCTGCATACCGGGGCGCTAACCACCACCATGCTGGTCCAGCTTTCCACGGGGCATAGCCTCCAAATTAAGACCACTAAGTTGGCCAACATGCACGACTGGCACCGGTTGAGTATTCAATACAGCGTGACCCCCCTCAACTTCGCGGGATCCCTGCAGATCTACTCCGAGATAGATGGTAGCGTTATCAACGCTAACGTTGACCGGTATGCCGCCTTCAATCAACGTCACATCAAGGTTACCGGCACCGGTCAGCAGCCCGATACCATTTACCTGGAAGGTCAGACGCACACTTCGCAGGTCAACTTCATCTTGGGGTCTCATTTGGCAGGACCCGGCCAGGCCCTACCAGCACCGGTGGACGTTCGGCCCAACGCCGAACAACACATCCAGCAGATGCGCTCGGTCGCCGTTCAGCCTAACCAGACCTACACCTTCGAGAAGAACGTGGTCCTCTTTACCAGCCGTGAAACGAAGACCGATCTGATGACCGCGGCTAGTGCCGAATTACCTAAGACCACGTTTGCCGATTCGCTGTCCAGCAACACCGCGTACTGGCAGAAGCGGTGGCAAGACACCGACATTCAGATTACCGGCGACATCACGGCTCAGAAGCTGACACGCGTCAACCTCTATCATCTGTTCATCTCCACGCAGGCCATCGCTTCCGGCAAGATTGACGCCTCGGTCAACGCCCGGGGGCTCGATGGTGAAGCCTACAGAGGGCACGTCTTCTGGGACGAAATGTTCGACCTACCCGTCTACGCCTTGCACGATCCGCAGTTAGCCAAGCAACTTCTGATGTACCGGTATCGTCGTTTACCCGCAGCCAAGCAGAACGCTCAGAAGGCCGGTTTCGCCGGCGCCATGTATCCTTGGCAATCCGGGGCCAGCGGGGATGAACAGTCGCAAGTTGTTCACCTGAATCCGCTGACGAACACCTGGGACCCCGATTATTCCTCATTGCAGCGCCACATTTCACTGGCCGTGGCCTATAACGTCATCATGTATACTCACATCACGGGTGATCAGGACTTCATGACCGATTACGGCCTGGAAATGCTAGAAGAAATTGCGCAGTTCTGGCTCAGCAAGGCAAAGTATGACCAGCAAACCAAGCGCTACACCATCGACCAGGTCATGGGCCCCGACGAATTCCACGAGAATTATCCTAACGCCGATGCAACCGGCCTCAGTAACAACGCCTACACCAACCTCATGGTCACCTGGCTCTTCAACAAGTTGACCGATCTGCGGCACCATTTGCCACAAGCCAAGGTCCAGACGGTCGATCAAAAGACCGACTTCACCAAGGCCGTAGCCGAGAAACTCTACGGTGTCAGTCACCACTTAAAGCTCGATATTAACGAGGACGGCATCATCGGGCAATTCGAGGGCTACTTCAAGCTACCCCAACTCGACTTCAGCAAGTACCAGAAGAAGTACGGGGACATTTCCCGGATGGATCGGATCCTGAAGGCCGAGGGCAAGACGCCTGACGCCTACCAAGTGGCCAAGCAGGCCGATGCACTAATGGCCTTTTATAGCTTGGACGCCAAGACCGTGATGGGGTTGCTCAAACAATTAGGCTACGACTTACCGCAACAGGCCCTGTTAAAGAACCTACAGTTCTACCTTGACCGGACAACCCACGGCTCCACCCTTTCTCGTATCGTCTACGCCGTTCTGACGGCGATGGCGGGTAACATGGACCAGTCGTGGCAACTCTTCTCTCAGGCCCTGTTATCGGACTATTACGACATTCAAGGCGGTACGACCGCCGAAGGGATTCACCTCGGTGTCATGGGTGCCGTCACCCTGATGTCGACGCGGCATTACGCCGGTGTCGACGTGCTGGCACCGGAGATTACGGTGATGCCTCATCTGCCAAAACAGTGGCAGGCCTTGCGTTTCAATCAACTCGTTCGGGGCATCCGCTACCACTTTGAGATCGATCATCACCAAGTCAAGGTGACGGCCGACCACGCTACGACGCTCACTATTGGTCAACATCAAGTTTCACTAAAACCGCAACAACCCGCAACTATTTCATATTAAGGAGTGTTTTTCATGACAAAGTTCGCTGATATTAAAGGATTCGTTTTTGATTTAGATGGGGTCATTACCGATACGTCGGTACTCCACGGTAACGCCTGGCACCAACTCGCCGACTACCTAGGGGTTGCTTGGAGTGACGAACTCGCCAATGGCCTCAAGGGTATTAGCCGCATGGATTCTCTGGAAATGATTCTGAAAGCTGGGGGCAAGGAAAACGACTACACCCAGGCTCAAAAGGAAGAACTCGCCACCAAGAAGAATACGAACTACGTGGCCGAGGTCGATAAGATGACGCCTGCCAACATTTTGCCGGGGATGAAGGCCTTCCTCGATGATCTGCGGGCCAAGGGGTATCAATTGTCGTTGGCTTCCGCTTCTAAGAACGCTCCCCGCGTCCTCAGCAAGCTGGAATTGGCCGACTATTTCCCCAAGGTCGTTGACCCGGCCAGCCTAACCCACGGTAAGCCCGACCCCGAGATCTACACCAAGGGGGCCGAACTGTTGAACCTACCTGCCGCCCAGTGTATCGGGGTAGAAGATGCCGCGGCCGGGGTCCAAGCCATTAACGCGGCTGGTGAAGTCTCCCTCGGTATCGGCGACGCCACGGAATTGGGCGCTGCCGACATGGTCTTCGCCAATACGGCGGACGTCACGTTAACTAACATTGAAAAGAAACTCGGCTAAGCCTGTTGTTTAAGGCTACTGGACAGCTACGATCACGCGGCTGTCCTTTTTGTTTGCCCGCGATTACATCCCCCTTACTTAGTACTAATGGAAAAATGGCGGATTTTGTTGCGGTTTGACGGTTGAGTTTAGGAAAACTTAGGAAACTGGTCAGCAATAAGTTTATTAACCAATCAAAAATGGTGCCTCCATCATCCCTTTCAACCTCGCAGGAATAGACGATGCACCATTTTAGTTTCTCTTTTTATCAATTAATAATGTTTCAAGTGTTCTTTCTTGGAAAATGGCGTCTTTGAGACGCGGGCTGACGGCTCAAAGCGAGGGAAAAGACCGCCCTTGGGTTTTTCCCGATCCTGCCCACAGCAATCCAGACCAAATTTGGCGAACGGTAAGGCGGTCAGCACGCGACTACCCTATTATAGTGGGCGTTATCCTTGTTACACTGAGGATTCTAGCTGTTTTCTAGCGTTTAATCTTCAAAACGGCATTCGATTGAATCCAACGATGATAACCATGGGGGCTAACGATTTGAACATAGGTCTTCTTTTTATGACCAATACGCAGTTTGACCCGCTTAATCAGACGCCACTTAATTTTAGAGTCCTTAGTCAATCCAACTTTGTACTTCAAGTGCATATCATAAAAATAAGGACGATGTTTCTTCAGATGCACCATTTGAGCATGTTTAAGCCTCTTCACTGAAATGACTTTAATCCTAACCCGCTTATGTTTAGTCTTAACGGTTGGCTTGTGCTCCGGCTTGCTACTCTGTACAGCATCCGGTTTAGTGACCGCCTTGTTTACTTCTGAGTCCACTGAAGTCGACGGTATCGTCACATTCGGTCGTGAAGGTGCCTTGGGCGCTGGATAAGCTCGTTCCTCCTTATCGTTTGAAACTAAGTACTTAGACTTCAAGACCTCCTGCTGATACTTCGTAAATCCTAGACCGTTCACCAAATAACTGGGCATATTCTTGTAATAGCTGTTAATCTCACGATAATACTCTCGTAGCCAACTATATTGAACATGATGCTGATACCGTTCCGACAACATAAAATCTTTAGCAATTGTACTAGTATCCATGCCCAGCGCCGACATAATCAAAACAGAGGCAATCCCCGTCCGATCCTTACCAGATGAACAATGAAACAAAGTCGCTCCCCGCTGAGTCAAGAGACCATCCAAAAACTTCTTGTAACCTGTCATCGCCGAATAACTAAACTCTAATTGATGATTATAAAATCCGGCATCGCCAGGCTTATTCTCCTTAGCATCTTCGAAATCACCACTTGCATTCGTATTAAGACCAGCATTCGCAAACTTGCCTAGAATAGAAATGTTTTCCCAAGTGGCCTGTGGAATTTGCTTATCCTCACGCCCTTTGATTTGGCCAGCGGTACGCATATCGACAACATGTTTAACATCATGACTCTGTAGGACTTTAATATCTTCAGCAGTAAATTTCGATAGGTTTGCCGAACGTAATAACCGGTTGGTTTTGATTTTCCATTTTCCGTCAGCCGTCACATACCCACCTAAATCACGCGTATTATTATTACTCGAAGCATCACTCAATTTGAGGCGAGCACCCGGTGCGCCAGTTGCTGGCTCTTCTGGTACATCAAATGTTTTAGGTAAACTAGTTGGCAGATCGTTCGGATCATATGGCAATTTGGGCTTCGCGTTTGGCTTACCTGGCACTACGTTAGGCTTCACGCCACCATTTCCACTTGCACTGGAACCAGAATTTTGACCATTATTTGGCTGCGTTGGGACAACCGGCTTGTGCTCACCGTTATTGGCCACTTCGCTTCCATTCGGTACCGTAGCGACATTGGTTGCCGCATCGCGAGTTACACCATTCGCTAAGGCTGAGGTTACGGGTAAACCGGCATTCATCAAAGTTAACGTCAGAATAGCTAAACTCAGTGAGTGCTTCAAACGTTTATTCATGAAATCCCTCCAAAAGACATATTTTGTTGCCAATTACTAAAGTACCGAAACTTTATTTATTTCTGATTAACATCGCGTATCATTAATGTAAACGATTAATTTAAATATTCATGAAAGCGCAACATCTTTCTCAGGAGTCACGACCGATCGATTACATGCCTGCCTTTCACAACTATCCCCCTACTTAGTACTAATGGAAAAATGGCGGATTTTGTTGCAGCATGTCGGCCGAGTTTAGGAAAACTTATGAAACGGGATGTAAGGATTACCGGATTACCCATGTGCTGAGCAACGCTTGAAACAACCTCGACAGTAGCCGTGGGATTGTCCGAGCGGCGGTTACCGGTTAGACAATAGTGACTCCCACCGCGTTCAGCTCATTCTGCGCGAACGGCAAGACAGTCACTACCAGTATTACCCCCAAGATTTACCCACAATAAAACGGCATGTCCGTCAGCCCCACAAGCCGTGGGAACCGGCAGACATGCCGTTCTGATCTTCATCATTTTATTGAGCCTACCGAATCAGGCCGAAATGCCGCAAGCCCTTAACAATTCCGTCGTCCATGTTTCCAGCGGTCACATAAGCCGCCTTGTTCTTGGCTTGGAAGACTCCGTT
>DXGJ01000017.1 GCA_019113985.1 Candidatus Levilactobacillus faecigallinarum | reverse complement strand
TCATTTTTGGCTTGTTCACCGAAGTATTTGCGGCCGTAATAATCACCCACCACTTGATCAAAATAATGAGTGGCTAGGTAGTAGGCTGCACGATTGGCAGAGTAAGCCTGCTTTTGGCCTGAGAGGGCTTGCTGATACTGCTCGCCGGTTCGGCGAAATTCTTCGGTTAAATTCTGATGAGCGTCAAATACGGCATTAAGAATAATCCATCCTTTAAAGAGCTCGAAATTATCGGACGTAAAGAGGCTAGGCAATGCGTCGAAGAATTTGGTGTCCGTTACAATCACTTGTTGGGGCGTGGCCTTAAGCAACGTTTGAATTAACTTTTGGATGTCTAATGTTTGAACCTGTTCAACAACTTTAGCTAAGGGCAGGGGATTGTAACGCTTGACGTCATCAGCAGACTCTTCGTTGGATTTAACGTGTTGGGCAAGAAGTGCGTCGAAGCGGATAGACTGATTTACGCGTTGTGTTGCGCGTTCATCGGAATAACCAGCCAATTTTAGAAGCTTGATTCCCGTTTCAGTGTAAGTTGCGAGTAATGCTTTAGCAGTATCGTTTGGCGTCGTGTAGTAGGTCGTATCCGGTAGAATTAAATCGGGAGCTTCTAAGTACAAGGCATACTCACTGGTATTTTTCATATTAGGTTGTACGTGGAGTTTAAAGGGGCCAGTTAGGCCATTGTGATAGCTTGTTACCAGATAAGCATTGTAATCCGTTAGGTTCTTCAGGTCTTCAATTGGTTGCAACAGCGCTTGAAGGGGGGCAGTGCCGTCTGCCTCGCGTTGTGGAAAATCACAGGCTAAGGCGTAGAATTTTTTGAATTCTGCCAATTGAGGCGTTGTCGGGGGCATCTCGCCAGAAAGTAAATTGCGAAAATCGTGGCGTAGGTGATGTTCTACTTGAACGTTTAAATCTGTAAAACCACCGGTTAGCGGCTGGTCGGCTGGTATAACGGCATGCTGGTACCAATCATGATTGACGGCGTTGTAAAAATCTTGTTTGTAGGCTGTTGCTTGGTCTGAACTTTGTGTATCTTTGTTTGAACTCAAGTGTATGACCTCCCCACTAAGTTTTATGTAAACCAAAAGCCACGGCGTCGCGAGACGGGCACGTGGCTTCGGCTAAAGTGTCAGTTAAAAATTACCAGATCTTCACCCGTTGGTCCGGTGCGAGGTACATGCCGTCGCCCGGTTGAACGTTGAAGGTGCTGTAGAAGTCGTCGAGGTTCTTGACCTGAACGTCGGCCCGGAGCTTGTTCGGGGCGTGCACGTCAATCGACAACAGGAGTTGCATGTATTCCGTGGTGGCCTTCATCCGCCAGATGTTGGCCCAGTTGAGGAAGAAGCCGCGGAGGTCCACGTCGTCTTCGGACTTAGCGGCCTCGAGGGCACAGCTCAGGCCCCCGGCATCGGCGATGTTTTCGGAGACGGTCAGGGTCCCGTTAACCTTTTGACCGGCGAACGGAATCCCGTCGAACTCGTGAATCATGGCCTGTGACAGGTCCTTGAAGTGGGCCAGGTCGGCGTCGGTCCACCAGTTGTTCAGGTTCCCGAACTCGTCGAACTGTGCCCCGTTGTTATCAAAGGCGTGGGAGATTTCGTGAGCAATGACGGCCCCGATGCCTCCGTAGTTTTGGCTACTGGATTGCTTCAGGCTATAGAATGGTGCCTGAAGAATCGCGGCGGGGAAGACGATTTCGTTATTCGATGGCGAGTAGTAGGCGTTGACCGTGTTGGCACTCATGTCCCAACGTTCGCGGTCGACGGGTTGTCCCCAGTGACCAAAGTTGTCGGCTAAGGCTAACTCGTCGAATCGTTGCGCATTGGCGAACAGGGAGTCGTCCGGGTTGACCGTGAACTTCGCGTAGAGCGGGTTGATTTTATCTGGATAGCCCACCTTGATGGTCAACTTCTGGAGCTTAACGATGGCCTTCTGCCGGGTATCGGCACTCAACCAGTCGTTGCTCTTGAGCCGGTTCTGGTAAACGCCGGCCATCTTCAGGACCATGTTGCGGACGTCGGCTTTGGCGGTCTCGCCGAAGTAGCGACGGCCGTAGTAGTCCCCAACGACTTGGTCGAAGTAGGTCGTGGCTAAGCGGTAAGCGGCCTTGGCCTGTGACCGGGCTTCTTTCTGACCGGAGAGGGCCCGACCGTAAGTCCCGCTGACTTGCCGGAACTCTTCGCTCAGCGTACCGCTGGCGGCGATGACCGTCTTGACCAGCATCCAACTCTTGACCAGTGGGAAGTTGTCGGCGGACAACAGGTCGCCCACGGCGTCGAAGTAGGTTGGTTGGGGCAGGATGACCGTTTCCGGGGTGTCCCCTAAGAGGTCCTGTAAGGCGGCACTTAGGTCGAGCTTATCGGTCTTGGCGTCAACGTCCTTTAATGGGAAGGGGTTGTACATCTTGACGTAGTCGGCCGATTCCTCGGAGGACTTCACGTGCGGCGCAATCAAGGCATCGAACTGCTTGGTCTGTTCGACCTTGGTGGCCGCGTCGGCCTCACTGTAGCCCACCATGGTCAGTAGCTTGGTGGCCATCTGGGTGTAGATTGGCAGTAACTGCTTGGCGGCCGGATTATCCTTGGCGTAGTAGGTCTTGTCCGGTAAAATCAGGCCGGGTGCGTCTACATATAAGGCGTAGTTGCTGGTGTCCTTCATGTCGGGATCGACCCCAACTTCGATGGGCACCGGGAGTCCTTGACGGTACCAGTCCGCCAAGTTGGCGTTGAGGTCCGCAAAGCTCTTGAGATTTTCAATCTTGGCCAGGAGTGGCTTCAGGGGTTCGGCCCCGTTGGCATCGCGTTGGTCGTAGTCGCGGGCTAATTCGTAAAACTTCTTGAACTCGCCCATTTCGGCGTTGGCCGGTTTCAGGGTGCCGGCTAAGAGGTCGGCAAAGTCGTGTATCAAGGTCTTTTCAATGTTGTCGACCAGATCCATGAACCCACCGGTTGATGAGTGGTCGCCGGGGATGGTAGCGTTGGCCGCCCACTGGCCGTTGACGGCTTCGTAGAGGTCTTGCGTGAGTTGCGTTTCGTCGATATCAACGGCGTCGGCTCCGCCGGTGGAACCAGTTGCAAAGTGATTGAATCGCATACGAAAATTCCTCCTTATATAGTACGTTAGTCAAAGGTTAACCCATTTGAAACCAAAAGGGAACTAGTTTATCATCAAATTCTCATAAAAGTAAACATTCTCGGGTTCAGGGGCCTAAAAACGGGGTTGGTGGCCCGTGGCCCCCAACCCCGTTAGGTGGTTCACCCAACAATGCGTTGGGTTATTCTTCTGCCTGATGACGAGCGCGTAAGACGGGGCGGTGGAACTTCGGCCGGTTACGGTCCCAAATGGCCAGATTATTCTGGTAACGGGTGAAGAAGTCGTTGATTGTGTCGTCCTCGAGGTCGCTTGGAATCTGGTTCCAGGAGCGTGCGCTCTGCAGGAAGACGTCGTGAATCTCGTCTTCGACCTTTTCCCCTTTAGGTGTCAGGCGCAGGTACTTGACCCGCCGGTCGTCCATCTTCGCTTCTTGTTCCACGTAACCATCGAGGAGCAGGGCCCGTAACTTCCGAGCCGCTGCTGAACGGGTGGTCCGTGTGTCGTCGGCCAATTCGCTTAGCGTGATGTTGCGTTGTTCATGAATCTGTTTGAGTAGCAGATATTGCTCAAAGCTCAATGAGTATTGCCCCGTAATCTGCTCGGCAGCGTTGATTAGAACGCAGAAAATCTCACGGTATTGCCGTAGGAATGTCTCAAATACTCTCTCCTCACTTTGCATATAAACTCCCCCTTGAAACAAATTCTGTTGGTATAGTGAACAATTCCCAAATTGGACAAGTTTCACTATCACAGCATACCGTTATTATGCGGCACTATCGAGAGGGATGAAAATGATTACACTTTAGAACCACGGGTTAGGATAGTTCAGCTTAAAAATAGGCCAAGGGAACAAGCCGTTGTGCTGATGAGCAGTCACGGTGCCGGACAACGATTACCCGCGATAAATGGGGTGCTGGATGGGTCGGCAGGGACTTGACAAGCGGCTAAATGACGGAAACAAAAACAGCGACCGGTATGTGAGTTACCAGTCGCTGTTGCGGTTATTTGGTCATGTAAATGTAGAGGTGGTCGGTCGAGAATCCCGTATTAAACCGGATACCGTGGGAATGAATCGTCTTGGTCTTGGTGGAACTGCTGTTGGACTTGGCATCCTTCAGGACCTTCTCGAATTGCTTGATGACGTACTTGGGATTGGCCTTTAACGTGCTCCCCAATAAGGCAAAGGTGGTCCCGAAGCTCTTCTGACCGCTCTTGGTCTTCATCTGCTTGGTGGGGACAATCATAGCGATTCCCATTAAGTGCCCATCCTGGACGTTGGCCCGCACCGTTGCGTCCTTAGTGCTGGTCAGGTTCTGGACCCCATCCTTGACGTTGGTGGGGAGTAGCTCGTCCTTGGCCTGCTTCTTGGCCGTGGCCAGTTTAGCCTGCAACTGTTGGGCGGCGGCTTGTTGTTGCTTAACGGCAGCGGCTGCGGCCGTTGGATTGGACTTTGCAAGAGCTGCTAATTTTTGCTTAGTCTTGGCTTGATCCTTTTGCGCGGTTTGAAGCTGTTTTTGGACCTTGGTTGGCAGATGGCTGGCAATCACCATCTGATTATATTGTTTAGCGAAGGTCTTGTAGGTGGCTAATTGCTTAGTCGCCTTGACCGTAACCGTCTTGTGGGAGCCACCCGCAGTGATCTTGACGGTCTGGTCCTGCGTCGCCGTGGGAACCTGGAAGAAGTAGGTGCCGGCGTTGACCTTAGCCGTCTGCTTGGTTCCATCGGCGATTTGATAAGTGACGCGCTTGGTTTTGGCGTCGCCCTTGACCACGGCGGTCAGCGCCGTGGGGTGGTAGGTTGTCTTGTTGGTGGTCAGTGAAGCTGAGCAGCCGGCCAGGGTCAGACTTAACAGCCCCAGGGCCCCCAATAACAGTTTTTTCATGGTTTCAAGCGCCATCCTTTTCGTGAGTAAAGTACTTGGTATATCTTACCACAAAGTCCGGGGTGGGCGAGAATGAGAATCCGCTTGCAAAACTTGATTTAGCCTAACAATTTCATGAAAAAGTGGGCAAAAACCTTTTACTGCCGGGGGTAACTTGGTATGATGAAGGTGTTGAAAACGATACCACATAGATGGTTTACACAGGGAAGGACGGGATAGTATGTATGAACGGATTTTAGTACCGATGGATGGGAGCAAGAACGCCCACGCAGCGTTAGCGGAGGCCATTAAGTTAGCCCAAAAACTCGAGTCAAAATTGTTCATCGTTTCCGTCGCGAGTGACCAGACATACGCCCACTACGGGGCCGAATTCGGCAGTGAGATTATGACCCACTTCCAAGACTCCGCCTCAGAATTCTTGCGGTCAGCGGTGGAAGAAGTGAAGCAGGCCGGTGTACCGGTTGAGACCAGCTTTAAGGTCGGGCTACCGAAACCGATGATTGCCAAGACTTTACCGCAGGAACTGCGGACCAGTCTGACTGTGATTGGCCGTTCTGGCGTCCACGGTTTGGGCAAGGCCATCATGGGGTCGACCACGAACTACGTGGTGCAGAACTCCGATAGCAGTGTTTTAGTGGTTGATTAAGCATAAACGTGAGGGTGATGCGGCTGGCTGAGGGGCTGGTCGCATTTTTGCGTTCAACCACGGATCGTTACCTAGTCAAAAACGACAAAAAAAGACACCAACCGTAGCTGGTGTCTTTTCAGTATGTGGCGATTACTTAGTCTTGATTTCGCCCTTCAACCAACGTTGCAGGTTTGAAATCTCGTCGCGCCGCTTCAGGTCCTTCTTACGGTTAACCTTCCGACGGCCTTGTACGCCATTTGGATGTGCTTTTCTCATTGTAAAAACCCTCGCTTAATTAAAATAACAATCGGTTACCATGATACTAAGTTTTCCCCGAAAATGCAAGGTTTTCGGGGAATTTGCCAAGAAGAACCCCTTAAAAAGGGCGTTAGTTCACCGCTTCCTGCGATTTGATTAAGTTTCGGCCACCGCATTAGCCGCCATTTTGAAAAGTGGTATATTGAAAGCAAGTTTAGAGTGAGGAAGGGCGGTATTCGTGCAGAAATTAAGAGCAAAGACCACCGTGACCTGGTGGGCCTGGGTCTTGGTGCTAGTCGTAGGGGCGATTCTGGTCGTGGGAACCCAGCACGACGCAGCGTTGTATCGCGACCCCATCATGCGAGTCACGGCGGTCCAACGCCACCAGACCACCAAGGAGACCGACGACTTTCACAACGTCGATTATCAGACGCAGCAAACGCTGACCGGACGGATCTTAAATGGGCAGTACAAGGGTCAGACCTTGCGGATTACCAACACTTACTCCCAGTCGGGGGCGATGGACCAGCACTACCGGGTGGGTAGCCAGCTTTTCGTGGTGGCCCATCATCACAACGGCAAGCTGAGTGCAACGGTCAAGGACCGCAAGCGTGATACGCCACTGGTCTTCATGCTCTGGCTGGTTGTGGGATTGCTACTCCTGATTCTACGGTTCAGCGGGCTGATGGCCTTTTTGAGTGTGGCGGCCAACGGGGTCCTCTTTTTCCTGGCGATTCTCTTAAACGGGTCCACGCAGGGTGCTCAGGTCCTGTGGATCTTCGGCAGCCTGGCCGTGGTCTTCGCGGCGCTGACCCTCTGGTTGGTCCTGGGACGGACCCGCCAGATGTTCATTACCCTGGCGACGACGCTCAGCGGCACACTGCTCTCGATTCTGGTGGCGTTACTGGTCTTTCACTTGACCCACGAGCGGGGGATGTTTTACGAGTCGATGCAGTACGTGACCCAGTTGCCACGGCCGCTGTTCCTAGCCGAGACACTCCTGGGGTCGCTGGGAGCAGTCATGGATGAATCGACCGATATCATTTCGTCGTTATACGCCCTGAAACGGGAGCGGCCAGAGCTCTCGCCGGGGCAGATCTTTAAGTCCGGTCGCCAGATTGGGAGTACCATCATGGGGCCACTGATCAACGTACTGTTTTTCATCTTCGTTGCCGATACCTTTCCGATGGCGCTGTTGTACCTGAAAAATGGGAACAGTTGGGGCTACACCTTCTCAATGAACATGTCGATGGGCGTGGTTCAAAGTCTGATTAGCGGAATTGGTATCGTATTAGCGGTGCCACTGGCCAGTTATTTCGCGAGCCGCTGGTTGCCACGGGAGGTGTCCGCATGAGTACGATTACGGCTTTAGGCCTGATTTTATTGATTCTGATGGTTCTGGTCGGCGGTAAGGCGGGCGCTCAGTCCTTTCTGGCACTGATTTTGAACTTTGGCCTGTTGTACCTGGCCATCGTGTTGGTGGCTTTTCACTTCTCGCCACTGATTGTCACGTTGGTGGTTGGGGTGATGGTGTTGGCCCTGACCATCTTTATGAGTAGTGGGGATGACCTCTCGAGTACCGTGGCGTTCATCGCCTCAGCCATCGTGTTGGTGATCCTGGTCCTGCTGATTGTGCCGGTTGAGCACTGGGCGCTGGTTCAGGGCTTCGGACCGGAGGATAGTGAGGATTTGGAGGGCTTGTCCGTTCTGGTGGGCATCGACTTCGTACAGGTGACCATCGCTACGGCCATTTTAAGTACGCTGGGGGCAATTGCCGAGGCAGCCATGGCGATTGCTGCGGGATTGAGTGAAATCCTCGAGCAGCACCCGCAAGTGGCGATTAAGGCCCTCTATGGCGATGGCATCGCCGTGGGCAAGCAAATCATCGGGACCACCTTTAATACCCTGTTCTTTGGCTTTTTCGGCGGCTTCCTGGCACTGTTCATCTGGTTCACCGGCGTCCATTATTCGTTCGGTGAAATCTTCAACGATAAGATCTTCGTTTCAGAAATCCTGATGATTCTCTTCTCCATGCTTAGCGTCTTGTTAACGGTCCCCGTCACCACCTGGGTCATGACCCGCGCCGTCGCTGGCAAACGCCGGCGTTCTGCGAAGGAAACGGAATAGGTGGATGAGACTGGCCGCTCCGTTCCGCCGAGTATTGTCACCGTAGTGGGCACGATTCTGAAGCTACGCAAAACCCGCGCATCTCCAGAACTCGGCCTTGGTCTAAGTCGAGAAGCTCCCCCGACTAAGACCAACGACACCACGGTGCCAAAGTCGGCTCCGCTTCGCTAATGTTGTGGATGATTGTGGGCAGAGCTGTGGTGAATTCATCTGTTGCTTATGGAGGATGACCAAGTGGTAAATTTTAGATTGGTAATCAACTCTGTTAGCCAGGTAGATTGGCGAATATTTAGGTGACTACGTAAGCTCCAGAGAACTGAATATTAGTGCGTGTAATAACTGTTTAACATGATTATCAGCTCGGAGTGATTAGTAATATGTCATGCTATCGGATATTAAATTACTTGTAGATAGAGCCGCCTGATATTGTTTCGGACGGCTTTTTGTTATGACAAAATCCTGTTGTTGTGAGGTTCGCCATGTCTCGTTGGTTATCTTTGCTAAATATTTAGGAATTTCGATGATTGGATACAATTTCTTGTAGTAATGATTGGGAAATCCATAACTACTGTGTAAGAAATCTGAATGTACCAAAATTTACGTGATTAGTAGCGTTTAGGGTAAATTAGACTATTTGCACATTGGTAATGGATTTCGTTACGGCACCGTGAAAGGCAGCGACAATCGTAGCGCGACGGAGCCGACTTTGGCACCGTGGTGAAATTGTTGTTAAGGGACGTTCTTTGTCGCTTTACAACAAGGCCGAGCTCTGGAGATGCGCGATTTTTGCGTAGCTTCAGAGTCGTGCCCACTACGGTGACAATGATCGGCGGAGTGGAGCGGCCAACAACGACCAACAGAAAATTTTTTTGCCAAGGCGCGTAGCTTCAGAGTCGTGCCCACTACGGTGACAACGATCGGTGGAGTGGAGCGGCCAATAACGACCAACAGAGAATCTTTTGCCAAGGCGTTAAGTTTAAAAATACAACGCAAATAAAAAGGTGTCCCATCCGAATTGGATGGAACACCTTAATTGAGGTTTGATGCGATTTTTGCTGGAAGCTAGTTGGCAGTGCTGGTTGACGTGGCGTCAGAGGAAACTGAGCTGGAATCAACGCTAGAACTAACCACGCTGGAACTGTCGGACGAACTGGCACTCGTAGCGCTAGCACTCGTTGCCGTGGCCGTCGTGGCGTTGTCTTCAATGTTGGTCAGGTTACCAGAGTAGACCCAGTAACGCTTGGCGCTGTTCTTAGAAGGACGAATCCGGTACCACATGGAGCCGTTGCTCTTCTTAGCGGTCATGTCGATGTAGTAGGTCTTGCCGACCTTAGGCGTGATCTTGGACCACTTTTGCCGGGTGGCGTTCTTGTTGGAGCCCTTCACGTGGTTGTACAGGTAGTACTTGGTGTACTTGCTGCTTAACTTGGCCTTTTGGTCAACGGTGGTGTAGGTCGCCGTCATCAACTTACTGTGACTGGTGGAGCCCATGGCGTTGTAGTACTTCTTGACCATCTTGTAGAAGGCAGCCATGGTGTACTTCTGACCAAAGTACTTCTTTCCGGCGCTTGCGTAGTAGCCAACGGGGTCGGTGTGGGTTGACCCACCTAAGTGACTAGCCACAGAACCATGAGACCAGACCGTGCCCTTGCCATCGTAAGCGGCATCGTTTGGCTTCAGGTTGTACTGCTTCAGCAGGTAAGCCGTGTACCAGGACGCGTTAGCAATTTCGTGGGCGAAGGCCGATTTACTGTGGACTTCGACTTGTTCAAATTGGATGAACCGCGCGTTGCCAGGGTACCCAACCCCCCAAGAGAGGTAGTCGGTGTTGGCGATGTTGATGATGTTTGAGGCATCAACGAAGCTGTGGACGAAGGCGTTGTTGTAGTTGCGCTTCATATAGGCGATTTCGTTGTAAATGGTTGAGGAAGGGTTAGCCGTTTCGTGAATCACGACCCCTTCTGGCTTGCCCTTGCCGTGGCGATACTTGTACTTGGGGAAACCACTCCAGATGGACTTGGTGACCTTAGCGGGCTTGTAACCCTGGCTGGCAATATAATCGTTAACTTTCGAACTGCTGGCGTTGGCCGTGACCGTGGTGGCGCCGAAGATACCGGCGAAACCAAAGGCAGCAACTGCCGTCAAAATAGCTTTCTGCATTTTCACGCGAATCATCCCTCATATCTTTCCTGTGTTTTTGAATTGGCAACCGCCTGCGCAGGTTACCCTATCGATAAATTCTACATTATTTACTATATCGATAAAAACACCCGAAGACAAGCGGCATTACAGCGTTTAGAGCGAATATTACGCACCTAATAACGACTGTTGCGGGCTTTGCTTCGGGTGTTTGCAAACAGATTAAAACTTCACGACAGGTGTAACGTCTCTGTAATAATTAAGTGTATGCGGTTTATTGTGCGTCTTGAGCGTTTAACGGGTTGGTTTGTGACCATTGTTTACGAGCTGGATCGATGTGCAACTTTTGCTGGCAATCGGTGCACAGGCCGTAAACTTCGACGTGGTTACTCGTGATTAAATAACCGGTCTGTTCCGCGGCCTCGCGGTTCAGTGTCTGCTCGATCTCCCCGAAATCGGGGGCAAAAACGTCGGTGATCTTCCCACAGTTTTCGCAGATGACGTGGTAGTGGGGTTGACCGTAGAAGTCGTAGCGGATTCCCCCGTTATCGTTGGGGAGCTCGATGACGATGCCCAGGTCGACCAGGAGGTTCAGGGTGTTGTAAACGGTCGCCATGCTCAGGTTGGGGAGCTGAGCGGCCAGCGCGGTATAAATTGTGTCAACGGAAGGGTGATTATGATGGGTTACCAGGTAGGTCAGGATAATCTGTCGTTGCGGCGTTACCCGAATATGGTGTTCCTTCAGGGTCGCCAAGGCGTGTGCAAGCAATTGATTTGATTGGGCCATGAATATCCCTCCTTTATTTATAATTACTCTAGTTTGTCTCCATTAAACCACATTTTGGCCAGAGTTCCAGCTTTCTGCTCAAAATTAGAATAATTCGCAATTAGCTAAAAATTCAGGCGGCGGGCATTTACTTTTTGCCGATTGATGGTAAAATGGATTCGTTACTAGATAAGAACGATTCTAAATTAGGCAAAAAGTTTCGTGTCACCGAACTTTTTATCTTGGGTTCGTGGTACGATAGATACGATTGTGGTTGAAAAATGTAGGGGGTTGTTTGTTATGAAGTCCAAGAAGAAGCCAGCAACGTTAGCACAGAAGGTCAACGTTTTGCGAGCCAGTGTGATGGGGGCCAACGATGGTATTTTGTCCGTGGCTGGAATCGTTGTCGGGGTGGCCGGTGCGACCACCAATAGTTTTGCCATCTTTATTTCCGGGATTGCCGGAATGATTGCCGGGACCGTGTCCATGGCGATGGGGGAGTACGTCTCGGTCAACACACAAAAGGACGCACAACGCAAGGCCATCGAGACCCAGACCACAGCGTTGGATGATCACTACGACGAAGAGTTTGCGTTCGTTCGTGACAAGTACGCCGCGACGGGAATTGCGCCAGAGCTGGCCGAGCAAGCGACTCGCGAGATGATGAAGCAGGACCCGTTAAAAACCACGGTGCGCGAACACTTTGGTTTTAATGTCGGCGAGTACACCAATCCATTTTCCGCGGCGATTGCCTCGATGATTTCCTTCCCGACCGGTTCGATTTTGCCCTTATTATCCATTAGCCTGCTGCCAAAGAATCTCCGGATTATTGGAACGTTCGTCGCTGTTATCGTGGCGTTGTCGATTACCGGGTACGTTGCGGCCATTCTCGGGAACGCCAATCGGCGGAATGGGACGCTGCGAAACGTGGTCGCGGGAATCTTGACCATGCTGGTCACGTACTTTATTGGACGCTTAGTGGCGTAAGAGAAGGGGAGCTTAAATTATGGTCGAAAATCAAGAATTAGCGTTAAAGAAACACAAGAAGCAGCACCAAACCATGGACGAGAAGTTAAATACCTTACGAGCGGGCGTTCTAGGGTCGAACGACGGCATCTTGACCGTCGTTGGGGTGCTGTTCTCCGTGGCCGCAGCCACAACTAATCAGTTTACCATTTTTGTTGCGGGCCTGTCTGACCTCTTTGCTTGTGCCTTCTCAATGGCGTCCGGGGAGTACGCCTCCGTCAGCACACAGAAGGATACGGAGCGCGCGGCGGTCGCCAAGGAGGAGCAACTCTTAAAGACTGACTTCGCCGGCGAGCTACAGGCCGTTCAAGAATTCTATGAACAACGGGGTGTGACGCCCGAGACCGCGATGGCGATTGCCAAGGACCTCTTGAACAAGGACCCGCTGGCCACGGTGGTCTCTGTTAAGTACGACATCCAGCTGGGGCACTACATGAATCCCTGGGACGCCGCCTTTTCCTCCCTGTTCTCCGCGTCGGCCGGTGGGGTCTTCCCACTGGTTGCCATGACCGCACTGCCGGTTGCCTGGCAGTGGCCGGGGACCATCATCGCCGTGATTCTATCCGTGGCGTTGACTGGCTTCTTGAGCGCGAAGCTGGGCCACGGGCTGGTCAAGACCGCGATTATTCGGAACGTTGTTGTGGGCATTATTACTATGTTTATTCACTACTACGTCGGACAACTCTTCTAAGAAAACTCTAGTGGCTTTCTTAGCGCATTGCCAGAGTCCACGTGTAGAATAGGCCAAATACTCAAACGAAAGCGAGGATACTTTGGCTTGAAACGTAACAAAATGAGTTTATTTTCTTTAGTCATGTTAACGCTCAGCGCCATCATCGGGTCGGGTTGGTTATTTGGGGCCGGAATGGCCGCTCAAATTGCCGGGCCGGCCGCGATTTTGTCCTGGATTATTGGGGCTTTAGTGATTGGGTTGATTGCGTTAAACTACATCGAATTAGGGACCATGTTCCCGACCAGCGGGGGGATGAGCCAGTACGCGGCCTTTTCTCACGGACCGTTACTGGGCTTCGTCGCCGGTTGGGCGAACTGGTTGTCTTTATTAACCATTATTCCGATTGAGGCCGTGGCGGCCGTGCAGTACATGAGCTCGTGGCCCTGGGCCTGGGCGAACTGGACGCGGGGCTTCATTAACAACGGCAACATCACCAACCAGGGGTTGATTGTGGTGTTTCTGTTTATCCTGGCCTTTACCCTGTTGAACTTCTGGTCGGTCAAGTTGCTGACTCGGTTCACCAGCTTTATCTCCATTTTTAAGCTGGGGGTGCCAACCCTGACGATTATCGTGTTGGCGCTGACTGGATTTGATTCCCAGAACTTTTCCGCGCGGGCGGGTTTCATGCCTGGTGGGAGTTCGTCGATCTTCGCAGCGACTACCGCGGCGGGCATCATCTTCTCCTATAATGCCTTTCAGACCACCATTAACATGGGAAATGAGATTGAACATCCGGAACGAAATATTCTGCGGGGCATTGTGATTGCCTTTGGGATTAGTACAGTCATCTATACGCTGCTACAAGTGGCCTTCATTGGGGCCGTTCCAGCGGCGGAATTAAGCCACGGCTGGTCGGGGGTCAACTTCCAGTCACCATTTGCCGATATTGCGATTCTGTTGAACCTGAACTGGCTCTCGACGTTGCTGTACCTGGACGCGTTCGTTTCGCCGTTCGGTACCGGGGTCTCCTTCGTGGCGACGACCAGTCGCGCGTTGGCGGCGATGACCGGGACCAAGCACATGCCGACCAAGCTGGGAGAGGTCAACCGCAAGTATCAGACGCCGCGACGCGCGATGGTTGTGAACATGTTACTGGGCGTAGTGCTGGTGGCGGGCTTCCGGAACTGGAGCGCGCTGTCCGACGTCATCTCGACCTCGACCCTGATTGCCTACCTGACCGGACCGGTCACGGTGGCCAGTCTGCGGCGGCAAGCCCCGGATTTCACCCGGCCGTTTCGGTTAGGGCACCTGGGCCTGTGGGCACCATTGGCCTATGGTTTGGCCAGCCTTGCGATTTACTGGGCCAAGTGGCCAACCACCATCGAGGTCTTCGGCGTGATTGCCCTAGGCTTGGTCTTTTACGTGTACTACGAGATACGGCGGCCGGAGGGGTGGACAGCGTTGCGCGCCAGCTTACGGGGTGGCCGCTGGCTACTGGCCGAGATGGTCTGGCTGACGCTGATGTCGTTGATTGGTAGTCAAGAGTTCGGCGGGGCCAACTGGCTCCATTACCCCTTAGATTTCGTCGGGGTGTTAGTGGGGAGCCTGGCGTGTTACGCGCTAGGGGTCCACGACGCGTACCGGAGTGATTCTTTGACGATTGCCAAGGAACTAAACCAACGGGTGGTTGAACCAGAAAATTAGTCAAAATCAAAGAAAGCTGGAAACTGCCGCGGTTATGACCACGGTGGTTGCCAGCTTTTTCGATATAAAAATACGAATGAATGGATTTAGCGACGTTGCCAGTGCCAGAGATCGTCCTTTTTGGTCAACCCGGCGGCGGTCAAAACCGCGGTGTCCAGGTTACTAGATTCTTTGAGCGTCAGTTCGTCGAGTTGGAGTTCCTCCTGGGCGAAGTGGACGAGGCGGTTCACGATTTCCTGCTGCTCATTGGCGGGCAGGGTGGCCCCTGTCAGGTAGGTCTGACCAGTGCCGTGCTGAAGGTCGAGTTGATCGAAGCCGCCCCAGCCCACGAGTTTGTGGGTGGCCCGGCGTTCGATCCCCCAAGTCAGAGCGGTCCGTCCCATGGTAGCCCGCATGGTGCCGTTGACCCATTCCGCGGTATCCGCCAGGTCTCGGCGCGTGAGCAGAGAAACCTGCTTGAGGCGGAATTGGGTGAGCCAATCGAAACGGAAATTAGGGGTGAGGAGGGGGTGATAGCCTTCAAAACTTGACATAGACGTGGGATCCTTTCTAAAATAAACTACCCCCATTGTACCGGTTATTCCGATGAAGAGCTAGTGACTTAGTCGGTCTAGACGTCTAAGCTGTGCTATACTGAAAAGGGATACAGTCAATTTGAAAGGGGTAACAGTATGACCGAAGATTTTTACATTGGGACCTACACCAAGCGTATCAGCCGGGGCATCTACCGGGTGAGCGTTGACACGAGCGCCGCGAAGTTAACTGATTGCGAATGGTTAGCGTCGGCGGGGAGCCCAACTTATATCGCTAAATCCAAGGCACAACGCCTGTACGTGATTAATAAGAAGGAAACGGACGGTCAGACCCAGGGTGGCTTGATCATCTATGATATGACCGACAAAAAGCCCCGGGCCATCCAACAGGTCTTGAACCCCGGTTCATCACCGGCCTACGTGGCGGTCGACGAACAGCGCCAATTGGTTTACACCGCCAATTATCATACCGCCGCGGTCACGGTTTATAAGATTGCGGAGAACGGCTCTTTGACGCAGGCGGACCAAATCGTGGATAATGATCCAGTTGGTCCCGCACCTGAACAGGCTGACGGACCCCACCCACACTTTGCCGACCTGACGCCAGATGGCCGGTTGGTCGTTTGTGACCTAGGTTCCGATAAGGTCTATGTCTACGATGTGGCCGATGATGGCAAGTTAAGTGGTGTTAGCACCGTTGATTTACCAGCCGGTTACGGTCCTCGGCACATTGTCTTTGACGCAGCCAAGGGTGTGGCGTACCTGGTTGGCGAGCTGAGCAGTAACGTGGCGACCCTGGACTACGATGCCCAGAGCGGGACCTTTACGGTCAAGTCAATCGTCCACACGATTCCAGACGACTGGAAGACCCATAACGGTGCGGCCGCGATTCGCTTGAGTGCGGATGGCAAGTTCGTTTACGTGTCAAACCGGGGCCACAACTCGATTACGGTCTTGGCGGCAGGCGACGATGGTACGTTGACTACGGTCCAACGCATCTCGACGGAAGGCGACTTCCCACGGGACTTCAACTGGACCGCCGACCAAAGTTTTGTTTTGGTGGTCAACCAAAACTCTGACAACGCCAGCCTGTACCAACGCGACGCAGCTACTGGTAAGCTGACCCTGGTCCAAAAGGACTTCATGGTGCCCGAAGGCGTCAGCGTGTTACCAGCTTAAAGTCAATCTAGTTTATTAAAAGACAGCCCGCTTCGTTTAGTAGGCTGTCTTTTTGTCGTTGAGGGTTGCTATATGGCAGATGATTTTTCGCTCCACTCCGCCGGAACCGAGTACCGTAGTGGGCACGATTCCGAAGCTACGCGCAGCCCACGCGCATCTCCGGAACTCGGCCTTGTTGTAGGCTGGCAAAAAACACCAGCCAACAACAATTTCACTACGGTACTCAAACCGGCTCCGTTGCGCTAATACTTGTGCGTGACCGCTTCATAACTACGCAAATTGCTACATTAACGGAGCGACTTCGCTAGAATTTAACATATTGAATCTTACTAAAGCGGTTCTACCTTTATGTAAGAGGCTATTAAAGGTGCCGATTATTCTTGGAAGAGGATGTTCGATACCAAGAAAAGTAGCTGGGGCGTTCGGCGCCAATAATGACCGATAGAATTCTGAAAGACACCAATGTTGTTCCCTAATAGCTGGGGACAACATTGGTGTCTTTTTGAAATAATTGGTTATTTAGTTCAGATAATCATGTGCGTGAGCCTTTTTAGTTTTATTGCTATGATTCAATTCTTCGTATCATTGATTTGGGAAAGGACTTCTAGGTTGGCAGTAGCGACAAGAGCCAGCAACTATAGTAGCCAATATCCACTCATGTGAGCGGAGTGGAGCCGGTTTGTGGCACCGTAGTGGGCACGATTCCGAAGCTACGCGCAAGCCCACGTGCATCTCCGAAATTCGGCCTTGTTGTAGGCTGGCAAAAAACACCAGCCAACAACAATCTCACTACGGTACTCAAACCGGCTCCACTGCGCTAATACTTGCGCATGACCAGTATCAAACCATTCAGACTGTCACTACTACAGAATTTATGCCCTCGTTCACTTCTCCTCTTCGTGTATTGTCAGGTTGCCATCGCTGAACCTCAACGAAGCCTAGGCAATTTTATCTTTTGTATACTACTCAAACTTTGCTTCCTACATGCCTCGCTAATCCACTGTCGCGAGGGTTTATTGAACCGTTTCGTCCGATTTGTACAAATATGTTTGCCCAAAAAGCACAAGTTAATATCAGCAAGGCTACCTAACACAATTTCCGATAATTCACCAAGCTTCACAACAGAATTGACAACTGATTACTACAGAACTACCCCATCAACCCTAGCGTAGTGGAGCCGACTTGCTGGACCGTGGTGTCGTTGGTGTTAGCTCGTGTTCTTTGCGAGCTTACACCAAGGCCGAGCTCTGGAGATGCGCGGGTCTTGCGTAGCTTCAGAGTCGTGCCCACTACGGACCAGCTTGCTCGGCGCAACGCAGCGGCCAGCAACGACGAACGATAGCCAGCCTAAACAGGATAGTGGGCCTTAAAGTAGGCCGCCATCAGTTGCAGGTGGTGTTCCAGGCTGAGGCGTTTGACCACGCCGAGACCGGGGAAGTGGTGCTGGTCGTGGTAGGCTGCGAGTTGCTTGGCGGCCGGCGTCTGAGTTTGGGTTGGCTGTTCCGGCAACCAGGCCGCGAGCTTGGCGACCGCCTGGAAAAACTTCTCCTTGGGATGCTTATAGTCCTCCCGGTCATCGGAAACGAAGCGGTGGATCCGTAGCTGATTGCCAGCGAAGTAGGTCAGGTGTAGGGTGACCGCTCGGGCGGGGTAACCGTGCTCGCTGTAATGCCCACCGGCGATCGTGTAATCGCTGAACCCTTGGTAGCCGTTAACTGGCGCGAGGGCCCAATCTTCACTGAAGAACCCATCTTCGAGATTCGCGTAGGTTTGCTCGTGGTCGGGCACCCAAGCGTGGTCGTAAAGGGAAATGCTGGGACGGTCCAGTAACTGGCGAATTCGAGCCTCCGGTGGGACCAGCAGGTAGGTCGGCTGATGGAGCCAGCCGGCGTGTTGGGCGGCAACCAGTTCGTCGTATTGACCAGCCACCAGGAGGGTTTGCGGGTCGGTGAAATCCTCGGGGACCGTGGTCGGCGTCAGGATGTGGCCCACGATGAGGTGCGGATGATCCCGGTAAACCTGCCAGTCATGCAGCTTCTGTTGGGTCAACGCATAGTCACTGACCGTCGGGTTGGTGATCACCACCAGGGACTGGTCGTGTTCGACGAAGGCCGCCACCGTGGTGGGTAAGGCCTTGATGTCGCGGACCGGTTCGATGATGGGAATAATATTAGGCGGCAGAACGTGTTGCTGGGCAATGTTTTTGAGGGCCTGCAGGTCGAACTGCCGCCCCCGGAAGTAAGGGAAGTAAATCATTCTGAGGACCCCTTTAGTCGTTGCTGAAGCTGGACGTTTTCCAGGGCCAGCGCGTCGAGCTCGCTCTGCAGGGCGGTCACCGCAGTCTCCTCGGTAGCCGCCACAAACTGGTCGTAGAAGTTGTGGTCGGGATTATAGACGTCGTAGTGGAGGTGCCGTTTTTTCAGCTCTTCGTAGAGCCGTTCCGTACTGTATTGTTTGAGTCCAGTGGCCATTTGTTTGGCCTTAAAAACCTCGCGCCCCTGCGACGCGATGAACCGCGTCAGAAGCTCCGATTCAGGGACCTGAAGCGCTTGGTGCCGAGGTGGGCGGGCAACGGTCAGGTAGCCTGGGGTGACCGGTGGCTCGCTGGCCGTCGCGATGAGGGCGGCATCGAATGGCCGGTAGAGAAGGACGCCAATCTTGGCGGGAATCTCGTCCTTGATTTCCTGGTAGAGCTTGAGGGGCAGGACGAAGTAGTTGTAGTGACCGACAAACGAGAGCTTGGCGTGCGAGTGAAAGTCGCTCTTGGTGACCTTCAACTCGTAACACCGCCATTCAACACTTTTATCGGGGAGTTCCTGATAGCTTAGGGTGTCGACGATGCCCTGATCGTCGGGCATGGTAACCTCCTCGACGGCGGTGGCACCAGCCTCGCGACAGTAATAATAGAGGGTTTGTTCCATTTCTAGGGTTAGTTTGGTTTTCAAAGGGACGCCTCCTGACGCCAAAAGTCTGCGACCGCTGGGCCGAGCTGTTCCGGTCGGTAGAGTCGCTGGTAGTGTTGCCAGTGCTGGGGGTAGAGTCGGGTGTAGCGGGTCGTGGTGAACCGCTGATCCATCAGTAAAACGATGCCCACGTCCTTAGCCCCGCGAATCAAGCGCCCGGCGGCCTGAAAGACGTTGTTCAGGCCGGGCAACTGGTAGGCGAAGGCAAAGCCGGGCTGGTCGTGACTGTCGAAGTAGTCGCGAATGAGGTCGGTCTCCGGGTTGATACCGGGCAGCCCGACGCTGACGATGCCCACGCCAATCAAACGGCCAGCTTTTAAGTCGATGCCTTCGGAGAAAATACCGCCGAGGAGCGCGAACCCCACCAGGGTATGCGCCGGGTCGGCCGTGAATTGGGCTAAGAAGGCCTGACGGTCGCTCTCGCTCATTTGCGCTTGCTGGGAAGTCGTTTTAATCTTGGGGTAGGCCATATGAAAGGCCTCCACTACGGTCAATAGGTAGCTGTAAGACGGTAAAAAGATCAGGTAATTGCCAGTCTTGCCGTCGACCAAGGTCTTGATGGCGACCAGGATATTGGCCAGGTTAGCCTGACGCTGACGGTAGGTCGTCTGAATATAGTTGGTGATGAGGATTCCCTGATGTTGCGGTGGAAACGGCGAGTTCAGCCGGTAAGACAAGGCCTCATCGCTACCGCCCAGGACCGTTTGGTAATAATCTAAGGGGGAGAGCGTTGCTGAGAAGAGCACGGCACCGTGGCCCAGACTCAGGCTGTCGGCCAAAAATGCGCTGGGGTCCAAGCAGAGTTGTTTGAGTGTGATATTACCGTCTTCGATGGTCAGACGCATCCGGTAAGTCTCGTCGTAGTATTCGCCAATGCGCTGGTAGCTAATAATGGCGAAGTAGTAGTCCAGGATGGCCTTGGTGAACGGCGTTTGGGGCTGGTCGACCAACCAGTCGTGGATGACCTCAACTAGCCGGCCCAACTCGTGGTCGAAGGCGTCTGGTGGTGTCAAGAAGGTGGTGTCCGTTTTGCCGGATTGTCGAAGGGGCGCGGCAACGTCGGTGAAGGTATCGCGAAGGTCGCGGAGTCGCCGGCGGAGCTTTTTACTGGCTTGCGGGAGATTTTCGCTCAAATCCAGCAGGTTATCGAGTGGACGACTGCTGAGTGCTGCGGAGTACATATCCCGCGACCGGGAGACCAGGTTATGGGCTTCATCGATCAGGAAAAAGTTATCCGGGTCCGGCGCTGCGAAGAAGCGCTGGAGATGGACCTGGGGGTCGAACAGGTAATTGTAGTCGCCAATCACCACGTCGCAAAGCAAGCTAATGTCTAGCTGAAATTCGAAGGGATCGAGGGTGTGCTTACGGGCGTACGTTTCGATGACGGAGCGGGTCAGTTGGTCGTTATTCTGGAGCACGTCCAACAGCGCGGGGCGTAACCGGTCGTAGTAGCCCAGCATGTAGGGATTTTCCTCGGGTTGGAGGTCGGCTTCTTCGGGGAACTGAATCTTCTCCTTGGCCGTCAGGGTGATGCTCTTGAGCTTAAGCCCTTGGGTCGCCATTAACGCGACGGCCTCTTCGGCGACCATCCGGGTGCTCTGCTTAGCGGTCAAGTAGAAGATGCGTTGGATGAGGCCTTCGCCG
Source organism: Candidatus Levilactobacillus faecigallinarum (assembly GCA_019113985.1). Taxonomy (GTDB): domain Bacteria; phylum Bacillota; class Bacilli; order Lactobacillales; family Lactobacillaceae; genus Levilactobacillus; species Levilactobacillus faecigallinarum. The sequence goes on along the minus strand of DXGJ01000017.1, from coordinate 17,898 downwards.
ATAGCCTTGATGGTGGGGAAGAGGGTTGAGATGGTTTTGCCAGTTCCGGTCGGTGCTTCGGCGAAGAGGCGTTTCTGAGTAACGATGGTCTTGTAAACGGCGACTGCCAGCTCACGTTGCCCGGGTCGATACTGACCAAAGGGGAACGTGAGCGTCTTAATCGTGGGGTCCCGGCGAGCACGGAGATCGTCACGAAACTTGAGCCAGATCACGTATTCATCGATGACCTGTTGGAAAAAGGCTGCGGCTTGATCCCGGTCGAGCGTTTGGTCAGTTTGCGTAACGGTTTCCGTGGTGGTCTGGAAGTAAGTCAGCGTAATGGTAATTTGGGTAAGGTCGGGCAGCTTGGTAAAAAGTAGGTGCGCGTATAGCTTAGCTTGCGCCCAGTAAAGGGTCAGGGTGTTCTCGCTCAGCTTATCGAAGTCCGTGTCGGAGGTCTTGATCTCTTCAATGGTCGCCGTGGTGTCGGCGAGCGTGACCCCGTCGGCCCGGCCGTGGAGGAGGTAGTCGTGGCCGTTCAGGGTCAGCGGCAGGTCGAGGTAGTATTCCTTTTGGTAATCGGCGCTGCGTTGCTTTTGCAGGCGACGGTGAATCTGGGCACCTAGTAACGCCGTGTTGGTGCTATTGCTGGTGGCGCCAAGGTCGCCGGCCCGTAACGTGAATTCGACCAGTTCTCGCACCCCAAGTTTAAGTGGCATCGAACCATCCTCCTTTTGGCCCTAAACGGCCTGAATTTTAGTGGTCGGGAACGCGGTTAACGCATGGGCGTTAACCGACCTAACTTAATACATACAACGGGTATCATACCATATTTTCGGGGGAGATTGAACGAACGTTCGACTAGCCGATTCCGGGAAAAAGGGAGTTGGCTTTCTTTGTGTAATCGCTTACAATAGAAGCAGAGGTGATCAGAAATGAAGACAATTGGGTTCCCCCTTTACCAGCAGACGCCACAAACTGACATTGCGCCTGCCATGCAAAAGATTTGCAGCCGGTACACCGGCAAGGTCAGCATTAAGATTCGTGATAACGTGATTGACCCACGGCAAACCAATGAAATCGGCGAACTTGGTCGTTACGCTGGTCAATTTATCGAGGTGGTTGCGGACGGCCCCGACGAAGCCCAACTAGCTGCGGCAGTCCATCAGCAATTAGCCGAAGCCAAGTACAGTTACTGAGTAATCACACCTTGACGTCCCCGGAACATTTCGCTAAGCTCAAGAAAACGTGTGATGAGGGGGCCAGAGGGTGAACGAAGAACAAGTAGCACGGTTGTGTGCCATCGCACCGAAGTACGGGCTGGTGTTGGAACATGATGGTTTGGTCATTACAAAGATCAATGATGCGCCAACCACGTTCGACACCGCCAAGTATATGCCGGATCAATTTATTGATTTGTTGTCAAAAATCATTGCGACACAAATGAAGGCAGATCTTTGGCAATGGCAATGAGCCTATATAATGTAAAAAAAGTGATTGGGACGAGAAGTCTCAATCACTTTTTTGGTTGGTTAGCTAGGCTTCTTCCCAACGGTCGAAATCGCTGGTGTGACTACTCAGGTAGGTCATGGCCTCTTGAGCCAATTGTGCGGCTTCACCCTCGGGATCCTTGGCAAGTGCCGCATCGATATCGGCTTCGTCGCGCAGAAAACCAGTGGCGACCTCGAGGTATTTGGTCCGGCGGCCGACGCCGTTGTCTTTGAATAAGTCATCTAACCCCGTTAGGTCGGGTTGACCGGCGGCAGCCACTTGCTGCGCCAGACCGGCCTTCTTACCCAATTTTGTGGCGGCATAATCCATTAGAAAATCGTTCATGTCCACGATGATGTCGTGCCGTGCTTTCTTTTCATTATTTTTTGCCACTTCAACTCACCCCTTCAATTTTATTCTAGTCATTTTCGCTGGGAGACGCAATTGATGCCTCAGGATAAAGAAACTTTCCGGTGATTCCGGTTACAAAGCTGAATATAAAATGCTTTATAGATGTTCCCCCAACATTTACCGAAAATTTACACGATTGCGACAATTACTATATATTCGTCGACTAGAATTGGTCTTGTAAGTTAAGGGGAGGCACCACGGCGTTCGCTGCCTGGCTTACATGTGGTAAGTCTACTATATCTAAAAGACATGGAGTGACAGGGATGAATAATGGAACAAAGTTAGCAATGGGGATTGCAGCAATTAGCTTGCTTTTAGTTGGGTGTGGGAAAGCCACGAGTTCAACTAGCAGCAGTAAGACCAGCAGCGCAGCATTGTCCGGTAAGGTTACGGCGGTTGGATCAACTGCCTTACAACCACTGGCAGCCAAGGCTGGGTCACAGTTTACCGCCAAGAACAGCAAGGTTAATTTAACGGTCCAGGGTGGCGGTTCTGGGACTGGATTGAGCCAAGTTCAATCCGGTGCCGTTTCCATCGGTGATTCCGATATCTTCGCCGAAGAAAAGGCCGGCATCAAAGCTAGCGAGTTGACTGATCACAAAGTTGCCGTTGTCGGCATGGGTCCGGTCGTCAACAAGGACACCGGGGTCAAGAACTTGAAGATGTCCCAATTGAAAGAAATCTTTACGGGTAAGATTACCAACTGGAAGATGGTCGGTGGTAAGGACCAAAAGATTGTTATCATCAACCGGGCTCAGGGGAGTGGTACGCGAGCAACCTTCGAAAATGCCGTCTTGAAAGGTGCGACCGCCGTTAAGTCCCAAGAACAAGATTCCAACGGTGCCGTTCAAAAGATTGTTGCAACCACGCCAGGGGCAGTGAGTTACTTAGCCTTCTCCTACTTCACCAACAAGCTCCAAGCCGTTTCCGTCGACAACGTGACGCCAACGGACAACAACGTTGAAACCAACAAGTGGAAGATCTGGTCTTACGAACACATGTACACCAAGGGCACGCCTGACAAGGCAACCGCCGCTTTCCTGAAGTACATGAGCTCCAAGGACGTTCAAAGCAGCCTGGTCAAAGACATGGGTTACATCAGTATCCATGACATGAAGGTTAGCAAGGACGCTAAAGGAACTGTCACGAACAACTAGGTAAATCAGTAGGTAACCAGTGGAGGTGCAGAACGCGCACCTTCACTTTTTTTAAGGGGGAGTCATCTTATGGAACAGACAAATTCAGAATTCAAACAAGGCGATGCTCAGACCAAGGACTGGACGCGACAACTGCACCGAGCAACACGGGCATCGCGTGAGGACTGGATTGGTCGGGGCATCAGCTACCTGTGTATTGGGGTCATTATTTTAGTGGTGGCGTCGATGTTGTGGTTTATCACCTCGAAGGGGATTGCGACATTTACGCAAAATCACGTCAGCCTCTGGCAATTCGTTTCCGGAACTAACTGGGCACCGGACCAAGGTCATATTGGGGCCTTGCCCATGATCGTGGGGTCCTTTGCGGTCACCTTCGCGGCCGCCATCGTGGCAACGCCGTTTGCGGTGGGGACGGCCATCTTCATGACCGAGATTGCGCCGAACAAGGGGCGGAAATTTCTCCAACCCGTGATTGAACTGCTGGTGGGGATTCCTTCCGTGGTCTACGGGTTCATCGGACTAGCCGTGATTGTGCCCTTCATGCGCCACGTGGTCGGAGGTTCCGGCTTCGGGATTATTTCGGCGACCTTCGTTCTGTTCGTGATGGTCTTGCCGACGATTACCACGATGACCGTTGATAGCTTGCGGTCAGTTCCCCGATTCTACAAGGAAGCGTCTTTGGCCTTGGGGGCAACCCGCTGGCAGACGGTTTCACGCGTGATTTTACGGGCCGCTACGCCGGGAATCTTAACCGCCATTATTTTCGGGATGGCCCGGGCCTTCGGGGAAGCCTTAGCCGTTCAGATGGTGATTGGGAACGCGGCCATCATGCCAAAGAACCTAATCTCACCGGCCGCCACGCTGACCAGTCAGCTGACGACCGGAATCGGGGATACCATCGATGGGACGTTGCCCAGCAATGCCCTATGGTCGCTGGCCTTGATCCTATTACTGATGTCGCTGTTCTTTAATGCTTTGGTCCGGTTGATTGCAAAGAGGGGGCAACTAAGCCATGAACGCTAAACAAAAAGACTATCTCGCAACCGTTGTGATTAACGTGATCGTTGCCGCCGTGGTCGGTATCCTGTTTTTCTTACTGGCCTATATCTTGATTTCTGGCTTGCCGCACGTGAGCTGGTCCTTCTTGACTGGAACCACGGACTCCTTCAGCGGCGCCGGTGGCATCGGCGTCCAACTCTTTAACTCCTTTTATTTATTGATTCTGACCATGTTGATTTCGATTCCCATTTCGTTGGGCGCCGGCATCTACCTGGCCGAATATGCCAAGGACAATTGGCGCACCCGTCTGATTCGGTCCGCCATCGAAGTGCTCAGCTCGCTGCCGTCCGTGGTGGTGGGGTTATTTGGTTTTCTGCTGTTCGTGGTACAGTTCAAGATTGGGTTTTCGGTGATTTCCGGGGCGATTGCGCTGACGTTCTTTAACTTACCGCTGTTAACGCGAAACATTGAAGAGTCACTGAGTGCCGTCCCTCGTAACCAACGGGAAGCTGGGTTATCGCTGGGGATGTCTAAGTGGAAGACCGAGATTGGTATCATCTTGCCGGTAGCCTTACCCGGAATCGTGACGGGAATCGTGTTGAGCGCTGGCCGGGTCTTCGGGGAGGCTGCGGCGTTGATTTACACCGCCGGCCAAAGTGCCCCAGTCACCAACTTCGCTGACTGGAACCCAATGGATGCTGCCAGTCCGTTGAACCCGTTACGGCCAGCCGAAACGCTGGCCGTGCACATCTGGAAGGTTAACACGGAAGGGCTGGCCAGCAACGCGGCCGAATTATCAGCTGCGGCGTCGGCCGTCTTGATTATTGCCGTCTTGTTATTTAACCTGGGGGCCCGGTTACTGGGGAATTACCTGTACCGTCGGGTCACGGCAAGCAAGTAGGGGGGGACCAAGCACATGTTAAAGGATTATTCATTTGAGAAAACCGCCGTGCAAACGTTCGGCGAGAATGTACCGTTGGCGCTCCGAACGGAAGACCTCCAAGTCTTCTACGGCGCAAACCACGCGATGCACGATGCCAATCTTCAGTTTCCCAAGAACCAAATCACCGCGTTGATTGGGGCGTCGGGATCCGGTAAATCGACCTACCTGCGCTCGCTGAACCGGATGAATGATGGGATTGCCACCGTGACGGGGAAAATCTGGTATCACGACGTGGACATCAACGAGCCCGACGTGAACATCTACGAGATTCGCCGGCACATCGGGATGGTCTTCCAACGACCGAACCCGTTCGCCAAGTCGATTCGTGAAAACATCATTTACGCCTTACGGGCGGAGGGGGTCAAGGATAAGCAACTCCTCGAGGAACGTATCGAGCAGAGTCTCCGTGGAGCGGCCCTCTGGGATGAGGTCAAGGATTCCCTAGATAAGAGTGCCTTAGCACTCTCCGGTGGGCAACAACAACGGCTGTGCATTGCCCGGTCGATCGCCATGGCGCCCGACGTTCTGCTCCTGGACGAACCTTGTAGCGCCCTAGACCCCATCTCAACGGTCAAGGTCGAAGAGACGCTGGCCGAGTTGCGGAAACAGTACACGATTATCATCGTGACCCACAACATGCAACAGGCCGCGCGAATCAGTAGTCAGTGTGCTTTCTTCCATCTGGGTCACGTGATGGAATACACGCCAACGGCGACGATGTTCAGCAATCCGCAGATTCAGGTCACGCAAGATTACATCTCAGGTAGCTTTGGCTAGGACGCTGATAGCCTGGTGAAGTGACGGGATCCCGTGAAACCGGAGATGAGGCGTATGACCATTAAAAAGAGATCCGCCCCTACGCACTTTTCGGTGCATGGGGGCGGATCTTTTGCTAGTGGTGCATCTTAAATTCGAGGTACCGGTCGTTGTAGGTTTGGACGATACTTGGGGCCAAGTCCCGGTAAATCTGAAGGTGCTTGGTCGTTTGTTCATCCGGGTAGAATTGTTGGTCGTTGCGAATCTTAGCCGGTAGCAGGGCCTTGGCTTTGCTATTCGGTGTGGCGTAGCCAATATACTCGGCGTTTTGCGCCGCATTCTCAGGTCGGTTCATAAAGTTCAAGAAGGCGTAAATCGCCTGGTAGTGCTGGGCCGACTTGGGAATGACCAAGTTATCAATCCAGAGGTTACTGCCTTCGTTGGGAACCACGTAGTGCAGATGGCTGTTGTTGCTCAGCATTTCTGCGGCCTCACCCGACCAGTCAACGGCGACGGCCGCTTCATCTTGGGCCATGTACATCTTGATTTCGTCGGCGACCACGGCCTTGACGTTCGGTGAAAGTTGGTTCAGCTTTTGCGTCGCGGCCAATAGGGTGCCGGGGTCGGTGGTGTTCATCGACTTGCCCTGTTCGGCGAGGGCCATCCCCAGAATGTCGCGAGCCGAGTCAATCAACATGATTTGGTCTTTGTAACGCGGTGACCAGAGTTGCGACCAGTGTTGTAAGGTCCCGGGCTTCACGAACTTGTCGTTGTAGATGATGCCCAGGGTTCCCCAGAAGTAGGGGATGGAGTAGCGGTTACCCCGGTCGTAGGATTTGTCCATGAACTGTCGGTCGTAGTTTTGCATGCCGGTCAGTCGGCTCTGGTCGATGGGCTGGAGCAGGTGCGCCCGCTTCAGCTTACTGACCATGTAGTCGCTGGGCACGGTCAAGTCGTAGTGCGTACCACCTTGCTTAAGCTTGGTGAACATGGCTTCGTTACTGTCGAAGGTCTCGACGTTGACGTGGTAGCCGGTCTCTTTTTGAAACTTTTTCAGTAACGTGGGGTCGATGTAGTCGCCCCAGTTATATAGGTTTAGGACCTTACTGCCGGTATCGCCGCTAGAGGTGCTCAACTGATGACTCGAGTAGGCCAGTAGCCCGCAGATTCCCAATAAGATACCAATCAGTGTGACTAATCGTTTCATGAGGACGCCCCCTGACGCTTGCGCTTGCGGCGCTGATTACTCTGTTGGAGCCAGTAATAACCGCCCACCAACAGGAGGGAGAAGAGGAACATGACCCCGGATAGGGCGTTGATTTCGAGGTTGATGCCTTGCCGGGCCCGTGAGTAGATTTCCACGGACAGGGTCGAGAAGCCGTTCCCGGTCACGAAGAAGGTTACGGCGAAGTCATCGAGCGAGTAGGTCAACGCCATGAAAAATCCGGCGAAAATCCCGGGTGAAATGAACGGAATGATGACTCGCGAGAGGAGCTCCTTGGTGGTGGCCCCCAAGTCCTGGGCGGCCGCTAACATGGATGGCGACATTTCCCGTAGGCGCGGTAGGACCATCAGAACCACGATGGGAATTTCGAAAGCGATGTGGCTCATCAGAACGGAACCAAAGCCCAGCGGAATCTTTAGCGTGGTGAAGAAAATCAGGAAGCTGGCCCCGATGATGACGTCGGGGGAGACCATCAGGATGTTGTTGAGACTCAACAATACATCTCGGGTGACGCGCCGTGACGTGCGGTGGATGCTGAGCGCGCCGAGCGTCCCAATCAGGGTCGCAATCAGTGACGAGAGCAGGGCAACCAGTAACGTGTCGGCCACGATGGCCAACATGCGCGGATCAGCGAAGAGGTCCGCGTAGTGTTGCCAGGTGAAGCCATGGTAGTTGGTCATGGTGTCACCCGCACTAAAGGAGTACACAATCAGATAAATGATGGGGACGTAGAGAATGATGAAAACCAGTCCCAGATAAAGGCGTGATAATTTTTTCATCGTGTCGACCCCCCTGGCTGATCATGGTCGTTGGTTAACTGCATCACGATGATCATGGCGACGATGAGGACAACGCCAATCGTCGAGCCCATGCCCCAGTTCATGGTGGTCAAGAAGTGTTCCTCGATGGCCGTCCCCAGGGTAATCACCTTGTTGCCGCCAATCAGACGGGTCAACATGAAGAGGGACAGCGACGGGATGAACACGGCTTGAATCCCCGCTTTGACGCCCGGTAGGGTCAACGGGAAAATCACCTTGCGGAACGTTTGCCAGCGGTTAGCGCCTAGGTCGAGGCTGGCACTTACGTAAGCTGGGTTCAAATCATCAAGTGAATTGTAGATGGGCAGAATCATGAACGGAATCTGAATGTAGGTTGCAACAAAAATGAAGCTCGCGTTGGTGAACAGGAGCTGCTGGGGGCCGATGCCAATAAATCGCAGAAAGTCGTTGGCCATGCCGGCCTGGCTAAAGATACCGATAAAGGCGTAGGCCTTCAGGAGGATGTTGATCCAGGTCGGTAGGATAACCAGCAGTAGCCAGAGTTGGCGGTGCTTCAACTGATGTAAGACGTAAGCCGTGGGGTAACTGATTAGGCCGGTGAAGACCGTAATCAGGAAGGCATACCAGACGGAGTTCAACGTCATTCGCAGGTAGACGCCGGATCGAAAGTAGTCGGCGTAGTTACTGAGGGTTAGCTGATGGTCAAGGTTAAAGAAGGATTGGTAAATAATCAGTGCCACGGGGGCAATGACGAAAAGGGCTAACCAGAGACCATAGGGGAGGAAGTATAGCCAAGTTTTACGTTTCGTCACGGCTTGGTTCCTCCGTTCCTTCGTAAGTTTCCAACCGCGCGTCAAATTCGGCTTCCTTCTCATTGAGCCGCATCACGTGAAGGTCCTCTGGTCGGAAGTTGACCCCGACCGTGGCGCCATCCTCGGCAGGATTGACTGAGTGAATCAACCAGTCGTGACCCCGGTCATCGGTGGCCGCAATCTCGTAATAGTCTCCTCGGAATAGTTGGGAATCAATCGTAACAGTTAACTTCGCATTGGCGGGAGCGGCTAACGTCAAGTCCTCGGGCCGCATCACGACCTCGACCGGTTCGTTAGCGGGAATCCCCGCGTCGGAACATTCGAAGCGTTGACCGTTCATCAGGACCTGGAAGTCGTCGAGCATTTTACCGGGGATGATGTTGCTTTCACCGATAAAGTCGGCAACGAAGTGGTTGATGGGTTCGTCGTAGATGTCGACGGGGCTCCCACTCTGAAGAATCTCGCCATCGTTCATAACAAAGATTTCGTCGCTCATGGCTAGGGCCTCTTCTTGGTCGTGAGTCACGAACAAGAAGGTAATTCCCAGGCGTTGTTGTAGGTCCCGTAATTCATATTGCATCGCCCGGCGTAATTTGGCGTCTAAGGCGGATAACGGCTCGTCTAGGAGCAAAACCTTCGGCCGCATGACAATGGCTCGGGCAATGGCAACTCGTTGCTGTTGGCCCCCAGAGAGGGCGCTAATCGCGCGATCGCCATAGTCGGCGAGTTGGACAAGCTTCAAGGCCTGGGCGACCCGTTTGGCAATCTCATCCTTGGGCATCTTTTTTAAGGTGAGGCCAAAGGCGACGTTTTCGGCAACGGTCAGGTGTGGAAAGAGTGCATAGTCTTGGAAGACGGTATTCACATTGCGGTGGTTAGCGGGCACATCGTTGATGCGGTCGCCATCGAAGAGCACGTCCCCGGCGGCAACTTGGTCGAAACCGGAGATGGTGCGTAGAATAGTGGTTTTTCCACAGCCAGAGGGGCCTAACAGGGTATAGAATTTGCCGGATTCTAGGGTTAGATTAATATTCTTTAAGATGGTATGGTCTCCGTAACGTTGGGTCACGTGACGGAGTTCGATAATTGGCTGGCTCATCGGACAACCCCCTTTGTATATGTCTGTTTTGTTAGGGTCGTAAAACCCTTACAGCTCTATTGATTATAGCGGGTTTAGCGTCAAAATGAAACCGACAATGGTCAGGAAATGAAGAGGGTTCAGTGAACAATAAAACTTATGGTTAACGGGTATCTTTTGACATGCGAATGGTACCCGGTAACAACCATCTAACCGCGTCACGACGGGGTTAACGCGTCTGACGGAGTTCCATTGGATGTTAGGTCGTTGCGCTAATGACCTATCAAACGGGGCCCCGGTGACGGGCGCGTGTGACGTGGCGCCAGTTCGTGAGGTGACCTATAATGGGACATCATACGAAGGAGTGTTGCCGTTTTGACAATTACGTTTGAACTTGCTCAGCACGCGGATCTGCCGCGCATCGTTGCCATTTATAATGAAAGTATCCCCAGTCGCCTGGCGACCGCCGACCTGGAACCGGTCAGTGTGGCCTCGCGGGAGGACTGGTTTACCGCGTTTGACCCGCAACGGCGCCCCATCTGGGTCTTGAAGTCCGACGACCAGATTGTTGGTTGGGTCAGTCTAGAATCTTTTTACGGCCGGCCAGCGTACGGCCACACCGCCGAATTGAGCATCTATATCGGTCAGGATTTTCACCATCAGGGGCTCGGACAACAAGCCTTGGACTTTGTCTTTGGCCAGCTTCCCCGGTTAGGCTTAGACTGCATTGTCACGTTTATTTTTAGTCACAACGTCCCTAGTCAGGGGTTGTTCAAGAAAAACGGATTTGAACCCTGGGGCCACCTACCAGACGTGGCTCTGATGGACGGCCAGTTGCGGAGCCTGGATATCCTGGGCCGCCACTTTACAAACTGATTTGAAGGCATTCGTCGGTGTGGCGAGTGTCTTTTTTTTAGAACAATTTTTAGCTTAGCATGACTGGTCGAAAAACGGGGCGTTGACCCCTTACAAATTGCGTTATAGCAACGTTTTACCTATCTAAAAAGCCCGCCACAGAATGTCTGTGACGGGGCGCCGTAAGACGCAAAATATGTAAGTTATTCCAGCTCGCCCAGGTGGCCACGGCGAACGATGACTAGGCAAATGAGCAGCAGGACCAGACAAAGGATGAAGCCGACCTGGATGCCAATCAGGGCCGAGCCGGTGTAGCGTTCTAGGAAGCGGTCCGAGATGGTCACGACAGCAGTGATCACTGCCGTTCCCAAAGCCGCGGCAACTTGGCGTAAGGTGTTAAAGGTCGCGACGCCATCCGGAATCTGGTGTTGGGGCAGGGCGGCCAACGCCTGGGTTTGAATCGGGATTAACATCAAGACCAGTCCCAATTGGCGGACGGTTTGACCGCCAGTTACCATCCAGACCGACCCGTTGGCGTCGAAGAAGGCCTGCATCACGGTTCCCAGACAGTCGATGATGAGACCAATCGTGACCAATTTTTTCATCGAGAACTTGTCGAAGAGTCGGCCACTAATGGGCGATAGGACGCCGGTCAGGCAGGCCCCCGGCAGTAGGGCCATCCCGGAGACCAGGGGACTCTGATGCATGATGTTTTGAATCAGGAGTGGCAGGAGAATCGTATTGCCGTACATGGTGGTGATGATCAACACGTTCAACAGGGTCGCTTGGTTAAAGGCCCGGTAATGGAAGATGCCCATGCTGATGAGGGGGTGGTCCGTTTCCGTCTGGGTCCGCACGAAGGCCCAACATAAGAGGATTCCCAGGCAGACGGCCCCTAGAATCAAGCGGGGGTGCTGGGCGAAGTTACTGATGTTGGAGAAGCCCCACAGGAGAAGCAATAGGCTGAAGCTGATGGTCACCAACCCGGTGTAGTTCAGGTGAACTGCTGAACGCTTGGTAATGGTTGGGAGAAACAGCCAGGAGAGTAGGACGGTCAGCAGGGCGAACGGAACCACAAGGATGAACAGGTAGCGCCAGGAGAAGTGATTCAAGATGGCCCCGGACAGGGTTGGTCCGATGATGGGGGAGAAGTTGAAGGCCAGACCAATCAGCCCCATCAATTCACCCTGACGCTCACGCGGGGCGTAGGTCATGGCCAGGACGTTGACCAGGGGCATCATCATCCCGGTTCCCAACGCCTGAATGATGCGGGCCAACAACAGGGCGGCGTAACTTGGCGCGAAGATGCCCAAGACGGTGCCCCCCAGGAAGATGGTGGCCGCCAGCAAAAAGAGCGGTCGAAACGGGTAACGTTTAATCAGGTAGGCGCTAAATGGAATCATCAGCGCGTTGACCAACATGTAGCTGTTGGTGACCCACTGGACTTGGGTGATATCGATGTGGTAGACCCGCATCAACGTGGGTAAGGCGGTGTTCATTAGGGTGGAGCAGAGTAGACCAAAGAACGTCCCAAAGACCATGACGGCTAGGGATAGTTTGATTTTTCGTGACATCTTAGCACCTCAACAGCAGATAATTGACAAAAGCAACGACTTATTTTAGTATAAAACCGTAGTTGCCTTTGTCAACTACTAATTAAAAATGGGGTGAGTGCTATGCGTGCAAGCGACATCTATAGGATCCGAGAATTCGATCGATTTTATACGCGAATCCTAAAATTAGCTGATAAGTATCACTTAAATACACATTTAACGCTGCTGGAGGCCCGCGTCTTGATTGAGGTCAACCGGGGCGTGGGGCAGACGGCCGAATTGACGCAACTGTTACAGCTGGATAAGGGCTACCTCAGCCGCATCCTGAAGAAGCTCGAAGACACCGGTTTGGTGGTTCGCCAGAAGGACGAACGGGACCGCCGTTTTAAGATGCTTCGGCTGACGGCGGCGGGGGAACGGGCGTTGGCCACGATTGATAATCGCGCCGACGAGCAGGTGATCCGACTGTTTGGCAACCTGTCGGATGACGAGTTACAACGCCTGCTCGCGGCGATGGCTCGGATTCAGGCCGACGTTGGGGCCGCAACGGGGGTCACCGATCCGGGCCATTCGGACTAGTCAGCAAGCCCGGTAGGCCGGGATTTTCTAAAAATATCATGAGAAAATTCAACGATTTGGTCGGCTCAGGCGTCGACTGAATCGTTTTTGGCGTTTAGGCGTGACCTGCAACGCGTTAATGGCGCTCAGAGCGATGAGAAGTCTCACAGGTTCGTCGCGGCCAAAACGGCTATACTCGAAAAAAACATAAAGGATGGATGACCATGATTACCCAACAGAAGTTGGCCTTAGCCGATGTAACACCTTACGAGACCTATCAGGAATGTGAGATTACTTTGCCCAGTGAGCCCCTTAAGGTGACCGACGTGACCCTGCGGCGGTGCACGTTCACGGGAAAGTTAGACCAGACTGAGTGGCTAGATTGTACTTTTCAGGAAATGAACTTGGCAAATCTAAGCTGGACCGCGGGGGTGCTTTACCGGTGCGCCTTTCAGGCCTGTAACCTGTTGGGAACGAACTTCCTGGGTAGCATCTGGAAGCAGACCACGTTGACCGATTGTCGCGGTGACTACCTGAACCTGAGTGGGGCCCGGCTGACTAAGTGTCAGATGACAACGAGTAGTCTCCACGAGGCCTATTTTCGGGATGTGGCCTTCGTGCAGGGATTCGTAGCCGATGGCTGTGACCTGGAGGGGGCGAGCTTTTGGGAGAGCCCACTGGCCGGCGTGGATTTATCGACCAGTACCTTTGATCAGCTTGAGGTTGATGCTCAGCCAGCGAGTCTCAAGGGGTTAACACTGAACGCCTATCAGGCGGCCAGTATCTTGGGCTTGTTCGGTGTCCACATTAAGTAACCGGTATGGCGTGGTTACGGTCCATTGAACGGGTATACTGCTTCCCAAAAGAGGGGGGCACCAACCATGGAGATTGGACCATTATCGGAATGGGTCGCGGCGGCCGCGGAGTTGCTGGCTGTAGGCGTAGCGCTGTTTTTACCGTACTACACGGCACGTCAGGCCCGGAAGCACCGACAACGTGGGCTACGTTTGCTGCTACAGCACTTGGTTCAAGCAGCGGTGGACCAGGAACCGGATAGCATAAGGTCGCTGGATCTGTTCTTGAAGATTACGTTTTTGGGAAACAATGATCCCAATAACGACCAATTATTGCTGATCGGCAATCAGATTCTGGATGTGCTGCGACAAGCGGATTTATCAGCGACGGATCAGCGGCAACGGGTGACGGGGTTGCTGGGAACACTTTCTTTAACATTGAACTAAAATAGCGGTCCTCGACGATTGGATGTCGGGGACCGCTATTGCTGTGAGAACTAAAAAGTAGAAATAAAAAACTCATCGGCCACTTTTCCGATGAGTTCAACGCCCTGCACGTTTATTGTTTTCGCAAAAGGTAATCAAAAAGGTTACCTTTGGTTACCATATCTTTAAGTATCCTGATATTACTGAAAAATAAGAATGCCTTAACACCGGCGTTTGTGATGCCTGTTCTATCTCTAAATACACAAAAATGGATCCTACCGGATTTGAACCGACGACCTCCTGCATGCGAAGCAGGCGCTCTCCCAACTGAGCTAAGGACCCAAAAGTACTATACGAATAGTATAGCACTTCCCATAAAAAAGTTAATGCCTAATTAATGCCGACTACTGCGGTGGGTGCCGCTGCCGTGGTCCTTGACCACGTGGCGCTTGAACTTGGGGCCCGTTGCGTCGGCCACAAACTTAAAATGTCGAAGCCGTCCCGCGTAAGGTTTGCCCGCTAAACGAACGGACGTCCAGCCCCGCATGGCCGTCGCCATGTCGTCACAGGCCCGCACCAGGTCGGTCCGCTGTTCTGCTTCGGCTGCCTGACGTAAGTCGCCAGCCAAGCGGTTGATCAAGTTGTTATGGTAATCGACCAATTCCTGTGTAAGTGGGGCGTTGCGGTAGCTGTTAAACAGCTTCTGGACTTCGGTCAACGCATCGGTCACGTCACTGGGTTGATAATACCGGTCTTCCGTCATCGGATGACTTCCTTTCTAATCTCGTTGGCGTTTAAAGAGATGTTGCCACAGGCTCCCGTTATCCGTCTGGAGCATCAGGTGTTGGTACTGCCGGCCGATGCCCCAACCTAGTAGCGCAATCGTTGCCAGGGCAATCACCAAGGACAGTACCTGAGTCCCCAGTCCCGCTGACCCATCAATGATGCGCATCGGCATGAAATAGGAGGACAGGAAGGGGATGTAGGACATAATCTTTACCGGCAACGCCCCCAGGTTGTTCTGGAAGGGGAAGGTCGCAAAGAAGCCGACCATGCCCAACATCGTGACCGGTTGGGCGGCCTTCGAGGCGTCTTCGGCCTTGGCAACCAGGGCGCCACTGTAGGCGGCAACCAGGGTAAAGAGGACCACCCCGATGAAAAGGTAAACCAGGTTTAGGTTCAGTAGGTTCGCTAAAACGCCTTGAATCAGGGGATGGTACTGGTTTATCAGGTCACGTAACTGAACGCGACTCATGGCCCAACTGTAAACGGCCCAACCGCCTAACAGGTAGATGGCAATCTGCGTCAGGATGACCAGCAAAATCCCACCGATTTTTCCGATGAAGTAGCTGACCGCCGTGGTACTTGAGAAGACGATCTCCATAATCTTGGTTCCTTTATCGGAGGCGATTTCCTGCGCCGTAATCGAGGCGTAGGTGATTAAAATGATGTAGATCATGGTAACAATCAGCCAGAACGAAATGGTCTTGGCTAGGTTTGCCGTCCCGGTACTGGCCGAGATGTGTTGCTTCAACGTCGGCGTGCGTTGCAGGAGCTGACGTTGCTTGGTGGTCAGCTTGGCCTGCTGGTAATTGGCCGCTTGCTGGGCCTGGGTCAGGTAGTTTTGCACCTGGGCCTGGAGTCCCTTGTTGAGTTGGTTATTCCCGTGATAATCGGCGCGTAGCGTTTGCTGGTCCGTGGAGAGCACTAAGTAGCCCGCCAGATGGTTCTTCTTGAGGGCCTTCTTAGCTGCACCAACCGTCTTGATTTTGGCGGTCACGTTGCTGGGATGCTGGTCGAGTAACCCTTGTCGTAGCGGGGCCGACTTGGCGATGACGGCGACCTCCTGACTGCTGCTATTGCTGTTGGCACTCAGGTAACTGATCCCGATGGTCAGTCCCAGCATCAGGAAGGGACCCAGAACCATGAACAGGAAACTCCAGGATTTGATTTGACGTAAGTAGGTCTCGGCGGTCACGATCCAGGTCTTAAGCATGGCCTTCACCCACTTTCATCCGGAAGATTTCATCGAGGGTCGGCGGCTGTTGGCTGAACTCCTCAATGTAGTGCCCCTGGGTCAGCTCCGCAAAAATTGTGGGGCCGGCCGCCGGGTCATCTAAGTGGAGTCGGTATTGACCGGGTTGCCGGGGGGTCACGGTGACCACGCCGGGCAGGGTTGCCAAGCGGGGGGCCGTCCAGTCGGTGGTCACGAACAGCTCGGTCTTGCCGAACTGATTGCGGACGTCCTGGAGAGTGCCGTTCAGAACCATCTCACCGGTGCGTAGCATGACCAGTTGGTCACAGAGTTCAGTGACGTTTTCCATGTCATGACTGGAGAAGATGATGGCCGCGCCGCGCTGCTTAGCGTCTAGGATCGCCTGTTTCAGTAAATCGGCGTTGACCGGGTCGAGACCGCTGAAGGGTTCGTCCAGAATCAACAGGTCCGGTTGGTGAATCAGGGTGCAGATCAGTTGGACCTTCTGCTGGTTCCCCTTGGAAAGGTCGCTGATTTTGCTCTTGCGAGTCCCCTTGACGGCAAAACGTTGGAGCCAGTCGTCGATTTGGGGCCGAATAATTTTGGCCGACTGTCCCTTGAGCCGGGCCAGGTAGATGATTTGCTGTTCGATTGTCAACTTAGGCATCAGACTCCGTTCCTCGGGCAAGTAGCCGATGTGGTTGAAGTCCTGGGCGCCAAAGGTGTGGCCCTGCCAGGTGATACTGCCGTCGTAGGTGATGAAGTTGAGGATGCTGTGGAAGGTGGTCGATTTGCCAGCGCCGTTTTGCCCAATCAGCCCCAGAATCTGGCCGTTGGGGACGTCAAAACTAATGTCGTTAAGCGCCTGCACGTCGCCGAATTGTTTTCGAATGTGTTGAATGCTTAGCATAACCGGTGTGCTCCTCTTCAATCGGAATGGTTCCATTATACGTGAGTTTTCCCGTCAAACCAAGGCAGGAGACTAGGTGAGCCATGGTTGTCCATTAGGTGAGGGGACCGGCCAGTCAAAAAGGGCCCCCTCACAGTGGATGGGACCCCGAAAATTAGTCTTTTGGTTGGGCATCGCTGTTGACTGAAGCGGCTGCTTGATGACGTGCGCGCTGTGGGCGCATGTTGAAGATAACGTTTAAGATGACCGCGGAAAAGCTCCCGATGACCACCCCGTTGTTCATAATGATCTGTAGAGATTGTGGCAAATCCTGGAAAATCTGTGGGTAGACCGTCACACCCAATCCTAGACCGATGGAGATGGCCGAGACCAATAGGTTGTTGTTGTCCTTGAAGTCGACTTGTTGCAGCATCCGAATCCCCTGGACGCCGACCATGCCGAACATGACAATCATGGCGCCGCCCAACACGGGATTGGGGATGACCGTCGCTAAGGCCCCAATCTTAGGTAACAGGCCCAGGAGCATTAAGAACAAGGCTGAGAAATAGATGGGCTTGCGGGTCTTGATGCCGGAGAGCTGGACGACCCCCACGTTTTCGGAGAAGGTCGAGTAGGGGAAGGTGTTGAACAGACCACCCAGAATGACGGCGATACCTTCAGCGCGGTAACCGCGCTTCAAATCGTTTTCCTGAATCTTGTGGCCGGTAATTTCTCCTAGGGCGAAGAAGACCCCAGTTGACTCGACCATGGTGGTCAGTGAGACCAAAATCATGGTCAGAATCGACGACCACTCGAACTTGGGTGTGCCGAAGTAGAAGAACTGTGGCAGGTGGAACCAGGAAGCCTGGCCCACGGAGCTCAGGTTGACCATCCCCATTGACCCGGCAATCAGCGTGCCAATCAGGATGCCCAGTAAGATGGCCAGCGACTTCATGAAGCCCTTCGCGAAGGCGTTGAGCCCTAGGATGATAGCCATGGTCAGGAAACCAACCAGCAGGAACTTTAGGTCACCGAAGTTCTGCGCGGTGGCGTCCCCGCCACCCAGGTCCTGGAAGCCGACCGGAATCAGGGTGAACCCGATGATGGTGATCAGCGAACCCGTCACAACCGGCGGGAAGAGGTTTTTGATTTTTGAGAACCAACCAGCACTGAGGAAGATGAAGATACCGGCGCCAATGATGGCCCCGTACATGGTGC
>DXGJ01000016.1 GCA_019113985.1 Candidatus Levilactobacillus faecigallinarum | reverse complement strand
ACTGAAACGCCAACTGCACCAGGAACGGATGGTAGTACTGAAACGCCAACTGCACCAGGAACGGATGGTAGTACTGAAACGCCAACCGCACCAGGAACGGATGGCAGTACTGAAACGCCAACCGCACCAGGAACGGATGGCAGTACTGAAACACCAACCGTACCAGGAACAAATGGCGACAAAGACCCCAACGCCGGTGGAAACAATCAACCTGGTACTAATGGCAATAACCCCAACCCGGAAACCCCAACTACACCAGGTACTGGTAGCACGTCTACTCCAGATCAAAATGCTAGCGTAGATAAACCAACGGTCGGTACGACGCAAAGTACGCAGTCGGACCAACCTGCTAAGCCAGGTCAAACGCCAACCAGTAAACCGACGGCCAAACCAGTCACTAAGCCAACCAATGCTGGTAAACCGGGCCATACGGCCAAACCAACACACGGCACTAATCTGGCTCAGTCAACTGGTAACTTAACGACTGTTGGTGCCCATGACACGATGGTTGCCAACACGGCACCCGTAATGCCAACCAGTTCCCCGGCCGGTCAGGCCACGGTGCTGAGTATTGCCGATGCGCCGGAGCCCCTGAATGCGCCGACGAATACCGGTTATGACGCTTTACCACAAACCAACGAAGCCGCTAATCAGAAGGGACTGATTACCGGTGGCCTGATGTTTGTTACCAGCCTCTTGGGATTTGGCTGGTTGACGAAACGTCGCCATAACAACTAATACCGCGCCCTAAACGCCAAAAACCACCAACTCAATCAAGAGTCGGTGGTTTTTTCGACGTTTATTTTACAGTGCAGCGTTACCTGAGCGAGTTTTCAAGTCAAAGTTAGGTGCTGAAAGTTAAATCACGACGGCACATGTTTGATAAATGAATTGAAAAAGCAACCATAAATTTCATTACAAAAGTCGTCGAGCAAGTTAATTGTACACAACTAAATGGCGATAAATACCGCAGTTATGTGATTTCTTATAATTGGAATAGACCAGGCTTGGGCGGCAAACGATAAGAAAAAAGAGCATAAAGGGACATTTTGAACTTATTATAAACATTTTTGGTGATGGACTATTCGGATTGTGGTTGGTAGACTAGGGCCATCTTGAAAGACCAATGGACCAGTTGGTTGAGAAAGTTCAGATCATTATATTTAGGAGGAACACCCATGCATCCTGAGAAATTCATCATTAAGAGAAGCTGGTGGTTAACCAGTGCGACGGCCGTAACCTTGACGACTTTGAGTTTAGCTATGACCACCGCGCAAGCGGATAATACCACCCCGACCGCTGCAAGTTCGCAGTCGACTGTCGTCACTGAGCAGCCAGCTGATGCGGCAACGCCTATCGTGACATTAACGAACGATAAAGAAGTGACACCGGTTACCGACGAATCAGTGCTAACGGAAGTCGTAGCACCGGAGGAAGTACCAACAACTGAAGTCGTCACGGATAGTCAAATAGTTACGGATAATGCTGCTAATAATGATTTTGATGATAAGACGTCCGCTAATGAAGCAACGACTGATGAAACACCGAATATGGCGGAATCGACGCCCGAGCAAGCCGACACCAGTAACCCTAATCAGCCGGTAGATGAGAATTTAGAAGTGCCAGCAGAGAATCCGGAAACGCCTCAAACTTCGGCTCCAGAGCAAGTAACCGCAACGCCACAGGGACAAGTTATGGCGGAACCGGAAAAACTTGTTGAGATGCAGCCGTTAAAGGCTGAACCGCGTAAGGTCAAAAAGAATGTGACGCCGGTATCGAATCCGGTTAAGCGTTCGAACCAGAAGACGGAGACGGCTATCGATACCTGGATGCCGAACAAGGTTTTACAGGAATTGGTTCTCAAGGCGCTACAGAACAGTGAGCATCATCAGGCCTCGGGGAAGACGTGGAACAGTGTGGCAGATATTACCCAGGAAGACATGTTGTTGGTTGAAAAGATTTTTGGGAACAATAAGACCTTTATCGATGGCAAACGTGACTTTTCATTAGAGGGTCTCCAGTATGCCAAGAATTTGAAGGTGCTACGTCTGGAGGCCGGCCTGAACATGGATCCAGCTAACGGACAGGTCTACGGGGATATCACCGATATTTCGCAATTGGCGGGCCTGAACCTGTTGGAGGACGTTTGGCTACAACATAACCGAATCAAGGATGTTACGCCGTTGCAGAACAAGTCCCACTTGAAGAGTCTGAACTTGGCCTACAACGCAATCCTCGATTTTTCACCCTTATCCTATTTGCAGGGAACCATGGAATACGGGGACTACAGTTACGTCGGACAATTCATTGCGTTACCGAAGAAGCAGATTCAGAAGGGACAAAATTCGGCCCACATGCAGGTGGCGGCAACACTTTTGGATGGGACGGTCGTTCAGTTGACTGCCAAAGGCAAGACCGCGTTGGTTCCCTGGGGGTTTGACATCCATACGAACAAAACCATCTACCATGTGTATGTAATTGGGGGCGATAGCGTTTCTGATGGTCACGGTGGCCTGAACTACACCAATCTGGTACCCCAACACGCGGGACCGACTGGTGCAGGAGACCTGCAAATTGATCCATTGGAAGATATGTATTATATGGTCGGTCAATATGGCGCAGAAGGTGGTGCGCCAACCTTTACAGTAGTCCAATCTTATGACTTCGCAGATGAAGGTGCGCCAGTAACCGTCCATTATCAAACAGCGGACGGTACCACGGTGGCGCCTGATAAGGTGGTCGATGGATTGGTGGGCGACGACTTTACGACGGAAGCGGCCAAAGTGCCAGGTTACACGTTAGTCAGCAAGCCGGATAAGGAATCCGGTAAGTTTACGGATAAGCCGCAGGATTTTACGTACGTTTACGAAAAGGACGTCACGGAGGGGGCTTCGGTAACCGTTCACTACCAAACGGCGGATGGTACGACCGTAGCACCAGATAAGGTGCTTACGGGGAACGTGGACGACGACTTTACGACGGAAGCGGTAAAGGTACCGGGTTACACACTAGTGAACAAGCCGGATAAGGAATCCGGTAAGTTTACGGATAAACCGCAGGACTTTACGTATGTTTACGAGCAGGATTCAAACGATACGGGTTCTGGCGATGGTAACGGTGGTGGTGCGACGACCCCGGGTGATGGAAACAACGGTGGTGGTGCGACGACCCCAGGTGATGGGAATAACGGCGGTGGCGCAACGACTCCAGGTGATGGAAACAACAGTGGTGGTGCGACGACCCCAGGTGATGGAAACAACAGTGGTGGTGCGACGACCCCAGGTAATGGAAACAACGGTGGTGGCCCAACGAATCCAGGTAATGGGAACAACAATGGTAGTACGGTGACGACCCCGGGGACGGGGAATACTGACGATGGCCCAAATGGGGATGTAATCGTAGTTACGCCGAACAAACCCAACAAGCCTAACAAGCCTAACAAGCCTGAAGAACCTAGTAAACCAAGTCAATCAGTCGGTAGCGGTGTGACGACGAGCGGACAGGCTGATGCACCAGTTGCACAAACGCTGGCAAGCGGTTCTGCGACTGAGTCGGATCACCCGGCTGAAGGCATTTCGGTGGGACCAGCTACGAGTGCAGTAGCGTCACCAGCCACTCCTGCACCAACCGGCACATTACCACAGACCGGTGAGGAACGGGGACAACAGGGCATCATCTTGGGAAGTTTGACCCTATTGGTGAGCCTCCTCGGTTTTGGCTGGCTTAAGCGGCGCCGGCAACGTCACGAAGACTAATGTTGGTTCCCTGTAACGAAGCGATGCCTACCGCTTTTTAGGGAACCGGGTAACAAGTAAAGGCCCCTCACTCGTCAGAGTGAGGGGCCTTTAGCTTAGGCTTTAATGCTGAACCGTAACATGTTCCAGGAGAGTGGCGCGAGCTTGGCCGTCGCGTGACTGCCGTTAACGGTCACCGTGTCCAGGGGCCGCAACGCCATGTGACCATCGCGATTATCATCCTTGACGCCGTAACCCGCGAACTGGGTCGCTTCAATCAGGTGATTGACGGTGAAGTCGGTCAGGTCCATGTCGAAGTCCAACGCCTCAGTCTGGTGTTTATTTTCGGCGAAGACGGTTATGGTCTGCGTTTCTTCGTCGTAAGTCGTGACCGTATCCAGGTACGGGATGTCCTTGAACTCGCGGGAGTCGTATGTCGGTGACTGACTGTGGTCGACCAGGACCTTGCCGCGGCCGTTGTTGGCGACCTGCATGAACGGGTAGAAGATGGACTGCTTCCAGACGCCACCGTCATTGTCCGTCATGATGGGCGCAATCACGTTGACCAGTTGGGCCAAGCAGGCGATTTTGACCCGGTCGGCGTTGCGCAACAGGGTCATCAGGAGGCTACCGACTAACAACGCGTCTTCAAAATTATAGACGTCTTCCAGCAAATGCGGGCCGACCTGCCACGGCGTGACCTTGGTGTCGGCATCGTTGGAGTGGTACCATACGTTCCATTCGTCAAACGACAAGTTGATGGTCTTGGTCGAACGTTTCCGGGCCTTGACCGCGTCACACATGGCGACTACGCCCTTGATGAAGGCGTCGAGGTCCAGGTTTTTGCCCAAGAAGTTGTCGAGTTCGGTCGGGTCATCGTCGTTGTAATAACCGTAGTAGCGGTGAAGGGACAGGTAGTCGACGTTGTCGTAGCATTCGTCCAGCACGGTCTCTTCCCATTGGCCGAAGGTTGGGTTGTCCATGGATGAACTCCCGCAAGCGACCAGCTCCAGGGAATCGTCGACGCGGCGCATGGCCTTGGCCGTTTCGTTGGCCAAGTGTGCATACTCCTCGGCAGTCTTGGCGCCGATTTCCCACGGGCCATCCATTTCGTTGCCCAGACACCAGGTCTTGATGGCAAATGGTTCTTCGGCACCGTTCTGACGCCGAAGGTCACTCAGGTAGGTGCCTTTCGGGAAGTTACAGTATTCGACCAGCTCGGCGGCTTCCTGAATCCCACGGGTCCCTAAGTTGACCGCCATGTTTGGTACGGCGTTGACTTTGTCCGCCCACTTCATAAATTCGTGGAGGCCGAACTGATTGGTTTCGAGTTCCCGCCAGGCTAGGTCGAGCCGCACGGGCCGTTGATCTTTGGGTCCGATACCGTCTTCCCATTGGTACTGCGACAGGAAGTTCCCGCCGGGGTAGCGAATCAGGGGCACGTTGAGCTCCTTGACAGCCTGGATGACGTCGGTCCGGAACCCGTCTTCGTCGGCGCTGGGATGACCGGGTTGATAAACGCCGGTGTAAACGGCCCGTCCGAGTTGTTCGATGAATGACCCGTATAACCGTCGGTCGATGGGCGCGACCACGTCCTGTGGCTTGATTTTCGTAGATCCTTGCATGCCAATCCCTCCAAAATAGGTTATTTATGATATATAGCGCTTACAATAGCAGCTGATGACTAGTAATTACCCCTAATATACCCGGCAGTGACGGGAAAGGCCATTGAGGATTCCACCGATAATTTATAATTTCTCACGGACTTTGATGGGGCAACACATCCGGCAAATTGGGGGGATGGGGATTTCACGAGTGGAAAACACAATTAAACCGTGCCCAACCGGTGCTACCATGAGGTGTGACAATTCCTTGTGAATATAGATGATGAGATAAGTAGTTCTATTTTCAAATTATTTCGTAATTGATGTTGAATGTTGCCGGTGGGAGGACGAAAATGGGGGAGTGAGCTATATTGAGGAAGGTAGGGATAAATCAGTATGGAAACTAAGCAAACGCATTTTAAGATGTATAAGAGCGGT
Source organism: Candidatus Levilactobacillus faecigallinarum (assembly GCA_019113985.1). Classification (GTDB taxonomy): domain Bacteria; phylum Bacillota; class Bacilli; order Lactobacillales; family Lactobacillaceae; genus Levilactobacillus; species Levilactobacillus faecigallinarum. The sequence goes on along the minus strand of DXGJ01000016.1, from coordinate 53,952 downwards.
CGCAAGTGGGTTTTTGCTTGCGCATTAGTCTTGGCCATGGGTGGTAGCGCAACCGTTGCCCACGCCGATGCCAACGCCTCGTTGGCCGAAAGCAATGCGGCAAGCGGTCAGGTCGTATCTGACGGGTCGTCGAGTGATGTGACTAGTGACAGTTCTAGTGACGTTGCTGGGACCAAGGACGCTGATGGCACGCAGACGCAAGGGTCGAATGCTGAGGACACTAATCAGCAACAAGATACACAGAACCAGGACAAGTCGGATGAAGCAGCCCAGAACGATACGCAGGACCAACAACAGTCTGGTGAAGAGGACGCGGATTCAAATACGCAGAAGAATGAGTCAGAAGACCAGAATACGGCGAAATCTGGCGTTACTGCGGATTCTGAAAGCTTGTCGTTAACGGACGCTGACAAGACGGTCAATGATGCCAAGCAAGACGCGACGACGAATCAGAATCAACAGATTAGTCCAGCTAGTGCCGTGGCCGCCTCTACTCGGGTTACGAATGATGCAGTTCAGGATGGTGGTCATGTTTCAGCCGATTTTCCTGATGCAGAAATCAACAACATTTTGGGCTATTCATCCTACTTCCATATCTTTGCGAATGAAGCGACCTTGAATGCCCATACGAACGGTAACGTTGCGGTGGGCATGTTACACGGTAACGTTAACTTTGGGACAAATATCATTGAAGCATTGCTCGATAAGGATATTTCGTATATCCAAGATATGGATAACATGGCTAACAGTTCTTTTGTAAATAAGCAGGATACACGTGACAATAAGGTAATCTTTGGTGAAGATTTAGTCGTTGATGTTAGCGATTCTAGTCGACCAAGCGTGGATGGAATTCTCCTCGATAAACTGACTTCTAATGAAGTTTATCAAGATAAAAATGGCAATGTTTACATAGACTTTGAAGAAGAGTTTGCCAAACTTAAAAATACGAACCGAGAAATTGCTAATAAAAAGCCAGTAGCAGATTACACCGCAGCAAGTTTCCCAGACCGGAATAATCGGGTCATTGATGTCACGAATATGACACCTGGTCCTGATGGTCGGATTGTGATTAATCTGTCCGCTGATGTTTTAAATGTAGACACGCCTTTACAGATCATTGGTTTATCGCCAGATGAGGATGGGACGACTGTCCTGATTAATGTTGATACTGATGGTCAGGAAGATTATAAGGTTAATTCTCAAATTAAAATTAAGTACAGTGATGGAACTGATCGTGAAAATCACGAAACGGAGTACTTTGGTGATAATCATTTGTTATGGAATTTCTTTGATAGTACGAAGGATGACCTACAGCATACTGGAACAATTGAATTTAATAATACTTTCCAGGGAAGCTTGTTAGCACCATCGGCCACAGTTACAGTTAACCATAATTTTGACGGTAATTTGGTTGCAGATAAGGTCATTATTAAGGGTGAAAGCCACCGGTGGGACTTACAAGATAAGCCTAACCCGGACAAACCTGAAATCGAATTACCTCAAACTCTTCCCGGCATCAACGTCGAGCTTCCTGGTATCGAAAATCCTGGCACGGTCACGCCAGAAGTGCCGATTATTCCGATTGACCCCGAGGAACCGGGCGACATTCAGAAATCAGACATTGAGAACCCAAGCGTTGAATTGCCTGGCGTTGAGAATCCCGGAACGGTGACCCCAGAAGTGCCGGTTAACCCTGAAGAACCAAACACCGAAGAACCAACGACTGAGGAACCCGGTGAAGAGACCGAAGAACCCGCCGAAGAGTTAGACGAGGAGGGTCCGGACGAAGGCTCCTACGAGCACCAACACGCCGACGATGAAATCATCGACGAGTACGAAGAGGACTTCGAAGAGGCCAACACGGTTGCCGAAAAGGAAGCCCTGTTAGAGAAAATTGACGCCGCCATCGCACAGGCACAAGCCAACCATGACAGTTACCTGGTAACCCAACTCCAAGCCATTCGGACCCAGATTCTGAAGGCCTTAGGTTACGGTAACGGCGCCGGTCTGCCACAGACCAGTGAAGCCCACAGCGGCTGGGCCCAGATTCTGGGACTTGCCCTGGCTGGCACCACACTGGGTGGCTGGTTGCTCCGGCGGAAACGTGAGAACTAGTCGTCAATAGGCTTTAATTGAATTTAGAACATATAACGGACAGTCCTGGTTAAGCGGGGGCTGCCCGTTTTTGATGTAAAGAAAAAGCGTTCCGCAGTTGCGGAGCGCTTTTGGGGTTGTTTGGTCAATCTAGTAACTGGTCCAGCCGCCATCAACCGGGACGATGACCCCGTTGACGTAACTCGCGGCATCGGAGACCAGGAAGAGGGCGGTCTGGGCGATTTCGTCACCCGAGCCCGGTTTCGGTGAGAGTGGCATCCCGATACTCTGACGGGTCAGCCCCTCGTGGTTGATGTCGCCCATCGAATCAGCGATATTGGTATTGATGCCGCCTGGCGCGATGGCGTTGGTCCGAATCCCCTGATTCTCATACATGAAGGCCGTATTCTTGGTCAACCCGACCACAGCATGCTTGGAAGCGGTATAGGCGGCCCCGGCTCGGCCACCGGCAATTCCGCCGACCGACGCGATGTTCAAGATGACACCATGCTTCTGCTTGGTGAACAGGCGTAAAGCCTCTCGCGTGGCGATCATCACACTGGTGGTGTTGACGGTCATGACCTTGTCCCACAACTCGGTGGTCAGTGTCCCCACGGGCGACATGTTATCCATGATTCCGGCGTTGTTGACCAGAATGTCCAACTGGCCGAAGTTGTCCACGGCAGCCTGGACCATGGCCTTGACCTGGGTCTCGTTGGTCACGTCGGTTGGCACGGCCACAGCCTGGTTGCCGGCATCGGTGATGGCCTTGACGGTCTCGGTCAGGCGGTCCAGGTTGACGTCGGCCGCGACGACCTTGGCGCCCTCCTTGGCGAAGAGCTCGGCCATCGACCGACCCATACCAGACCCGGCACCCGTAACGATGGCGACTTTAGCGGTTAATTGCCCCATATAAATCACTCCCTTAATATATTCACCATCATTATACCTGTTTTCAGAAACGAAAGCGGTTAATTTGCGGATAAATCGTTAGTTATTTGAAATGATTGACATTGAACGGAAATCATGTAACAATGCAGATAACATTAAATGTAATTATAAAAGTAACAGGCCGCTCACGCGAAGGGAGTTTTTAATTTATGAAATATGTCATTACCGGTGCGACCGGCCATTTAGGCCAGCAAGTCGTCCACGAATTAGCGCAGTTAACGGCACCAGAGACTATCACATTGGGCGTTCACACCCCCGCGAAGGCCGCGGCTTTTGTCCAGCAGGGGATGACGGTCCTGGGGTTGGACTATCACGACGTCGCGTCCGTAAAAGCAGTCTTGCAGGGGGCCGACGTGGTCATCTACATCCCGAGCAAGAGTCACGACAGTTTTAGCCGGGTCAGTGAGCTGGAAAACGTGATTCAGGCTGCTGAAGCCGCACACGTGGGACACTTCCTGGCGATGGGCTTCATCGCCGACCAAGCCAATAACCCCTTCGCGCTGTCCGCTTTTTATGGGTATTTGCCGCGGCGCCTGGCGGAGAGTCGGCTATCTTATACGATTCTGCGCAACGCCCTCTACGCCGACCCGCTGGTGCCGTACCTGCCCGAACTGATTGAACGGAAGAACGTCATCTACCCCATGGGCGACGCGGCATTAAGCTTCATTAGTTTAGCCGAGAGTGCCGCGGCGTTTGCCAAGGTGGCCGTGACGCCGACCTTGTGGCAGCAGACCAGTTACACCCTGACCCAGGAGCGTTCCTACACCATGCCGGAGCTGGCGCAGGTCTTGAGCCAGGTCGCCGACGCCCAGATTGGTTATCGACCCGTGACCCTCGACAAGTTTGCCGAGCTGTATAATCAAGGCAACGAGGGTCATATGTTGGCGTCGATGTACGCGGGTGGCGCCATGGGCCTATTGGCGACGGTCACCAACGACTATCGCACCATCATGGGGCGGCCAGCGCAGACCCTGCCGGCCTTCTTGACGGCGACCCTGGCCCAGGGTGATAATGGGTAGACAGAAACGGAGGTGGCGTTAATGCGCTATTCACACCGCCTAAGCGATGCAGTTCATATCTTAGCATACGTGGACATCTACCACGACAGTGACCTATCCAGTACAGCTATTGCGGCCAGCGTCGAGTCGAACCCGGCGTTGGTCCGACGGTTGATGAGTGCGCTGCGGCGGGCCGACTTGTTGACCACCCAGCAGGGAACGGCGCAGCCCCGATTGACCCGGGAGCCGGCCACGATTTCGTTACTCGACATTTATCGCGCTGTCGAAGAAGACGGCAATCTGTTACACATTGATGACAAGACTAACCCGCAATGCATCGTGGGTGGTAACATCCAGGAAACGCTACGGGGAGCCTACTCGCAGGTTCAACGGGCGGCAGAAAATCAGATGGCTCAAATTAGCTTAGCTGACTTGATTACCGAAATCTGGACTCGGGAAAAACAACGTGAATCACTCTAAAATTACGCGGACGGCGGCCAAACTGGTCGTCGCCCGTTTTTTAGATGGGCGTAGAAAAACGGCACCGAGACAAGCGTCCCGGAGCCGTTATTTATGACGTGTAAGTTTAGTGAAAGTCGCCTTCGGCCATCTCCGCTAAGAGGTCACGGGATGGGATGAAGAAGAGCTGACCGGTGAGAATCTTGGAGAAGGTCAACAGGTAGTCGTTTTGGGCCAACATGTTCTCGAGCATGCCTTTGGTGACCTTCCAGTGCCGGGCGTAGCCAATGAAGTAGGTCCCGGTGTTGCCGGAAGCGGGGGCGGAGTAAGGCACGTTCATCCGCACAATCTTCTGTTCCACGCCGTCCTCGACAAATTTCGAAGCCACGTTATGGGCGTTCTTGAACTTGTCGGCGTCCTCAAGCTCGTAGTCGCTGAACTTCTCGCGGCCCACGGCCTTTTCCTGGTCCTCAGTCTTCAGGTGGTTCCAGACTGGCATGTCGTGTTGCCACTTCTGGGCAAAGGCGTAGGAACCGTTCTCGAACGTCGGATCCTCGTCGCCGACCAGTGCGTAGTCCGCAGCGTCCTCGATGGCCGGGGCCTCGGTGCCATCAATGAAGCCGATGATGGCCCGGCCTTCGAAGTACCGAAAGCCCTGGGTCTCGTCGAGGACCGTGGTGATGGGCCCCAGGACCCGGTTGAACTGGGTCTGGGCCTCGTAGACCACGGCAGCGTCACTAGCCCGGATGTGGAGGAAGAGGTCCCCCGGGGTCGCGGGCATGCTGTAGGTGTCGCCCTTGAGGTCGGTGTAGGTCTCGAGTTCGGCCGGTTTAGGCGCGTTCGGGAAGAGGTAGTCCCACGCGGCGTTACTGATCCCGATGGAGACCTTTAGCTGTGACCCGGTCGCCGGCTTGGCGTCACGGATCTTCAGTGAACGCACGATGGCCTGGGAGCGGTCGGCGAATTCTTGAAAGACTTCGCGGTCGTGCTCGGGGTCCTCGCGTTTTAACCCTAAAACGGTGAATTGAACGTGTTCCCCAGCATCTTTCCAGACGTCCTGGGCGCGACTTGGATTGATTGACATGAAAAATCCCCTCCAGTTTGATTAAGCTACTTTCAGCCTACCGAAACCGACGGGGATAGTCAATTAATTAGAATCATTCTAAATAAAAAGATTAATCAGTTGATCAATTAGGCGTTAGTGGGCACGTCGTCGCGGGACAAGATATGGACGTTTTCACCCTCGGACCGCCGCCGGTCGACGTTCTCTTCACCCCAGACGCAGAGTTCGTGGAGAATCTGGACCAGTGATTCGCCATAGGTCGATAGGCTGTACTCGACCCGCGGGGGAACTTCCTTGTAGACGTGACGGACGATGATGTTGTCGCCCTCGAGTTCACGGAGCTGTTGCGTTAACATCTTCTGCGAGATTTGGGGAATGGCGCGGGCCAGTTCGCCGGTCCGCATGGTCTGGTGACGGAGATGGCAGAGAATCACGGTCTTCCATTTGCCGCCGATGACGTCCATCGTGGCTTCTACGCCGATATGATAAGTTTTTTCGGGCATCGTGGGACCTCCTTAAACGAATTTATTTCAAGTATAGCACGTGGTTAGGCACTGAGGACTTTTTCGAGTTCCGCAATCAGGTAGGTCGCCTGCTGGTCATCGTCCCAGTCACGGTTGGGGAACAGAATGTAGCGGTCGACCACGTAACCTGTAAGGACCGAGATGATGTGGCGGAAGATGATGGGGAAGGGCCAATCAACCATGAGGCCGCGCTGCTGAAAATCGGCAATCACGGTTCGGAAGGTGTTCACGAAGTTCTCCGGTGCGGTCGTCAGGAATTCCGCCCGCAAGTCCTGGTTGTAGAGCAATTCGCTCAAGAAGACCTTGATGGCGTCCTGGTTCTCATCGGCGAAGGCCATCCGGTTGCGGACGAAGAAGGCGAGGAAGTCATGCAGGTTGTCCATGGGTTGCTTGAGGGTCTCCTGCTGGAGTTCCGCCAGAACGTCGGGGATGACCCGTTGAATGATGGGTTCCAGCGCGATTTTGAGGATGTTGGCTTTGGATTTGAAATGTTTGAACATGGTGCCCTCGGATTGATGGGCGGCCACGGCAATCTGGTGAGTGCTGGTGTTGGCGTAGCCCTGTTTAGCAAACAGTTGGATGCTGGTAATCAGAACGGCTTTTTGTTTTTCGGTCAGTTCCTTGGTGGCGTTGACCGCCGCGGGAAATTCATCGAGGACTTTTTTATTTGGCATGGGAAAACTCCTTTATCAAACGTGCTTAGGTCTATTCTAAGCGAAATCGACTAAAACGGGTAACGCCAATTTGACGTTACCCGTTTTAGGTGTGTTATTAAGGTGAGGTTGAGGGCGATGCATAGGGGGCTAAAACTAATGCTGCTGGGCGGCGTTGTGGGATTGCAGTCCCTTGTAACCCAGGTAGAACTGGATAATCGCCAAGACCACGTTGACCCAGTTGACCGTCGCGAACCAGCCGGACAGGGCCGCAACACTGGTGGCGCCGTAAAAGGCCCAGAAGCCCCAAATGATGGCAATCACGTTGATCCAACCGAACCACTTCATTAGGTTCTGGTTGTGCGTGGCGAAGCAGGTCCAAACACCGTTGACGATTAACCAAATGGCTAAAATCCAAAAAGTCGTCGTGAACATTTTGAAAATCCCCTTTCTTTGTCGAGCGAGTAATCACTCGCCTTTTCGAACACCTTTATAATACCACCAACCGGCAAAAGGGCAAGGGGTTTTTGAAAAAGTTTTAGCGGGTCGTGACCGTGTGTGTGGAACGCAAATAACCCCAAAAATTAGGTGAGCAAGTCAACGAAGATGGGGATGGGAGTGGCGGTCTTGGTAGGCCCTACAATGGTCGGAGAATGGGAGGGATAGTATGTTGTTAACACACTGGAAAGATGGTCTACTGCTGGGTGCGGCCCTGGTCTTGGGGAGCTGGGGAGTTGCTGATCTCGGGCAACCGGCCCAGGCGAGTGCGGGCACGAAAATCGTCCAGCGGGGTCCAAATCATCCCAACGGCGAGGGCTTGTTCGTGAACTTTACGGGGACCTATGCGTTGTATAACAAACCGGGGGATTTACCGGGTGCCAAGGTGGTGCGGCATAAGCGTCAGTTGTTAAAGCTTAACGCCAGCACTAAGAGCCAGCAAACGTTCATGTTTTGCCAGGAGACCCGCATGAATCACGGCACCGTCTATTATCGGGTCCGCACCCAGGATCACACCATCAGTGGGTGGATCTATGCGGGGAAGATTACCGATAGCAGTCGGGGCCTGATTTACCGTGAGGACGGCCAGCCCGCGGGTGGTGTAACGGCCTTTTTCCTGAGTAAACCAGCGAAGTTAACGTCGGAAGAGGCCACCGGATTCTACCGCTTCAAGACGCCGACGGATTACGCGCCGGGCGGCCGGTCACCGTTCGCTGGGCCGACCTGGGTCCGGTCACTGGGGGTCAAAAGTACGGCCAACACGCCGGTCATTGCCCAGGCCCACGCGACCTACATCGTGACCAGTGCGGTGACCCTGACCCGTGAGGGCACCCGGTGGCTGCACATTGTGAGTCTGACCGGGGCCGACGAGGCTTATGACGGCTACGTTCAGGCCAGTGCGTTGCGTCGCCTGTCAGCCGTGAAGCCGGCCAAGGGCATCACGGTCAAGGTGATGGCGGCGGACGCGGCCCAACCACTCAAGACCCTGGTGGTGCCTTACGTGGCGAACAATAAGGGCCGTGGCCTGCCGGGGATGGACCTGGGGGCTTTAAGCGCCTACGCGGGCCTGCCGGTGGGCTACACCGTCGGGACTAGGGTTGGTGCGGGGTTCGGCGGCCAGGATGTGAGTCAGGTGTTGCGCGGGGCGACCGTTACGTTGCACGTGAAATCTACGGATGATTAGCGCAAAAAAACAGACACGTACGGGATAAACCGTTGCGTGTCTGTTTGTCGTTTATGGGTAAGCTTAAGGCAGGATGTTACCGGCAGACAGGTAGATGTCGTACCATTCCTGCTTGGTCAACTGAACGTCGGCGCCCGCGGCACTATCCGCGATGTGCTTAGGGTTCATGGTACCCAGCAGGACCTGGATGTTGGCTGGGTGACGGAGAATCCAGGCGATGGCAATACCGTTCTTGGAGACCCCGTACTTGTCGGCTAACTTTTGGAGTTGGTCGTTTAGGTCCTGGTACTTCGGGTCGTTGATGAACATACCGGCGAAGAGACCGTACTGGAAGGGTGACCAGGCTTGAATCGTGACGTGGTTGCGCCGGGAGAATTCTAAGATGCCACTATCGTGATCGATGGACCACTTGTCGTCCATGTTGACGTGCATGCCGGCGTCAATCATGCCGGTGTGGGCGGCGCTGAACTGGAGTTGGTTAAACATCAACTTCTGGTCAACGGCATCTTGAATCAGGAGGTACTGTTGAACGTTGAAGTTGGAAACCCCGAAATGACGGACTTTACCCGCGCGTTGCAGGGTGTTGAAGGCGTCGGCGACTTCTTCGGGCTCCATCAGGGGATCCGGCCGGTGAAGCAGGAAGGCGTCGAGGTAGTCAATGCCCATCCGAGACAGGATGCCATCAACGGCATCAACCAAGTGTTGCTTGGAGAAGTCGTAGCGCTTGCCGAAGACCAGACCATCGTGACTCCGGGCGGGGTCGAGGACGATGCCACCCTTGGATTGGATGTAAAAGTCGTCGCGTGACAGGCTGGAAGCGGCCAGGGCATCCTTGAACTTGCGCTCGGATTCCCCATCCCCGTAAATGTCGGCGGAATCAATGTAGGTGATGCCCGCCTCGTGAGCGGCCTCCAGTGACTTTGCGGCGTCGTCCACGGACAGTCCGGCCATTCGCATAATACCCAATGCGACGGCGGATGCTTGCCAGTTGGTGCCACCTAAGTTGAGTTGTTTCATCCCAAAATTCCTTCTTTCCTAAATTCGGTTCATACATGATAAGTTTACCGCTTACTGTGTGGTGCTACTAATAATATGATTCATGAAACTAGCTGCTGAGGGCGTTGTTGCCCGCTTCACCGCGCCGGTACCGCGGCACCGTAGTGGGCACGACTCCGAAGCCCCGTAAAGCCCACGGGTCTCCGGAGCTCGGCCTTGGTGTAACCCGGCTAAGAAACACCGGCTAACACCAACGACACCACGGTGCCACAAACCGGCTCCGTTGCGCTGATGGTGGTGATTCTGGCGGCGATGTGGCGTTGGGTGTGGTGTGATTGGCAACGATTGTTGTTACAGGCTACGATGAAACTGGTGATGTTAGTCGTTGTTGCTCGCTTCACTGCGCCGGCACCGTGGCACCGTAGTGGGCACGACTCTGAAGCCCCGCAAAGTCGCGGGTCTCCAGAGCTCGGCCTTGGTGTAACCCGGCTGAGGAACACCGGCTAACACCAACGACACCACGGTGCCACAAACCGGCTCCGTTACGCTATGTTGGTGGTTCTGGCGGCGATACTGTGTGGGTGTTGTGGTGTTGGCATTGTTTGTTATTAGTGGCAACCACGATGCTGGCAATAAACGGCGGTAATGCTTGCGTCAATATTGGCCGTTGCTAATGATTTCACGACATTGATACCACAATACCGTTGTGCGTAGACAGCCATACTGGCGTTCCTAAACGCATTATTCTGGCTACGTGATTGCATTAGTTTTTGGTAAAAGTAGTACCGGTATTGTTTTTGTTATGGTAGAAATTCCACCAACTATGGTAGGCAGTTTCGGTGGATGTCACAAGTAATTCGTTGGCATCATCGGTTGGCGCTAAGGGCTTGAATGCCACGATATAACTGCATTGATTGAGCCTAACATGAGTAAAAATTGGTATAGTATGTTTTCCGATTCGTATGAGTATTTAACTAACCTTTTTGATTTGCGGGAGATGCGGTGAATTCTGCTTGAGCGAGGATGAATGCCCCCAATTCAGATTCTTTGAATAGGTAACCATGATGACCAATAACAGATTCTGTAACTGAATGAAGCAGTTTAGCTTATTCGCTTAGTTGCCAGCTTCTCAAGAGTTAGCGCAGTGGAGCCGGTTTGTGGCACCGTGGTGTCGTTGGTCTTAGCTGAGGGGGTTACTCAGCTTAGACCAAGGTCGAGCTAGGGAGACTCGTGATCTTCGAGGCTTCCTAGTCGTGCCCACTACGGAGCCACGGTGCCGGCGGAACGGAGCTGGCAACAACGGCCACAGCTGCCAGCCTCGTCTAAAAACAGATTTTGAATTTAAGGTTGACTTTTCCCCAAGAACCGTTATAGTTAATTACACAAGTAACTAACCAATGAACTAACAAACGGGGGAATTTAACCATGAGTAATGCAGTTGTTGATGTCCACAACTTGGAAAAAACGTACGGGAAGGCTAACGAACGCCAGTACACGGCGCTGAAGGGCCTGAACTTCTCGGTCGCCGCGGGTGAATTCGTCGGCATCATGGGGGCGTCGGGGTCGGGGAAGACCACGCTGTTGAACATGTTGTCCACGCTGGACACACCGACTAACGGCGACGTCATCGTTAACGGTCATGACGTGACCAAGATGCGCGGCAACCAACTGGCCGACTTCCGGGCCCAAGAAGTCGGGTTCATCTTCCAGGATTTTAACTTGCTAGAAAGCCTAACTGCCGAAGAAAACATCGGCCTGCCACTGGCCTTGAAGGGGACCTCTTCCAAAATCATGGACCAGGCCATCCACACCGTGGCCGAGACCCTGTCCATCAGCGACCTCTTAAAGAAGTACCCCAACGAATTATCCGGGGGTCAAAAGCAACGGGTCGCCGCTGCCCGGGCCATCGTCCACAAGCCGTCAATCCTGATGGGTGACGAACCCACCGGTGCCCTGGATTCAACCAGCGCCCGCGAGCTATTAGACCTGCTGACCACCATCAACCGCGAACAACATATGTCCGTGTTGCTGGTGACCCACGATCCATTCTCCGCCAGCTTCTGCCAACGCATCCTGTTCATCAAGGACGGGCAGATTGGGTCCGAGTTGAAACGCGGCGAGTTGGACCGAAAGGACTTTTACCAACAGATTTTGACCGAATTGGGCACGTTTAGCGAATAGGGGGGCCGTGGCAGATGTTAACGAAATTAGCTTTAGCCGGGATTAAAAACCGGCGGCGCGATTACCTGGTCCTTCTCGCGGGATTGACCATGTCCGCAGCCATCTTTTACATGTTCGCCAACCTGGCGACCAACCAGGCCTTCATCAAGGCCAACGCGGTCGTCAAGTCGGCAACTGTTGTCTTCGGGTTTGGGGCGGTGTTATTGGCCCTAATCACGATTGTTTATATCATGTACGCCAACTCGTTTCTGCTCAGCATGCGCCAGCACGACTACGGGCTGTTCATGATGCTGGGGGCTAAGCGTAAGCGCGTCGGGGAATTGGTCTTCTTAGAAACGCTGATCTTAGGATCCGTAGCGACGGTCATCGGGATTGTTTTGGGGATTTTTGCCAGTAAGTTCCTGGTAGGCTTCCTGCTCGACCAGTTGGGCCTGCACCTGAGTCACCTGACCTCCTTGTACGTTCCCGCCATCATCTTCACGGCGGTTCTGTACATCGGGTTGTTTATTCTGGCGTCGTTGTTTAACCTGACGCGCCTGATGCGGACCACGGTCCAAAAGCTCCTGCACGCCGACCAAGAGGCCAACCAGCCCAAGGTCCGCCCCGGGCGGCAATTTATCGCCGGTGTCACGGGGATTATCTTGTTGGCCATCGGTTATTGGGCCTTAGCAGCAATTGAACAACTCGAAGTAGTTGCCATTCCAATCGCCTTAGTGACCATCACGCTTGGGACCTATTTCTTGTTCCACGCGACGGTCCTGGCCATCATCCGGGGCCTGCGCAAGACGGCTTGGGCCAAGAAGCACCTGAACGGGTTCTTACTCGGCCAACTGAATTTCCGGGTTCACGACTACACGCGGATGCTGACCATCGTGTCGTTACTCTTCGCCATGGCCTTGGGTGCCATCACCGTGGGGTCCGGGTACCACCGGCAGATGCCGATGACCGCCGACTCCCTGGGGAGCTACAGTGTGGCTGTGCACAACGCCAACGCCCACCAGAAATCACTGATGAAGCAGTTAAACGTGGCGCATCAGGCCACCTACACCCAGAAAGTCGTGGGTAAGACTACGTACTACAACGCGGCCGAGTTAAAGGCCCAACCCTTTGAAATGGCCAAGCCCACCCAGAAAACCGGTGGCAAACCAACCTTCTACACGGAGTCCTTGGCGAAATTCAAAAAGGGTGGCGCCACGATGCTCGACTTTATCGTGTTGAATCCTAATAAGTTAGGTGACTTTGCGCAACCGAAGATTGTTTCGGCCAAGGCCTTTGATCAACTGAAGGGGCGGACGTACACGGTTACCACGGTCCGGGTCAAGCATATGAGCGATGACCTGAAGGTTCTGAAGCAGCTCGACCAGAGTGAACAGAAGCGATTTCCCGCGGCGGAGAGCGGGGCGGTAACCGTTGGGACTTACGAAGCCTTCGAGATGATGAATGGTATCTTCGGGGGCCTTGAGTTCATCGGGTACTTCCTGGGGATCGCCTTCCTGGCCATGTTGGCGTCATGCCTGATGTTCAAGATTCTATCCGGTGCTCCTGGCGACCTGCGGCGGTACGCGATGCTCAACAAGATTGGCGTGCGCCGGTCGTTGATGCGTGGGGGTCTGGCAAAAGAAATCGGGATTTTATTCGCAATTCCTGGTATCATGGGAATCGTAGACGTCTTGTTCGGGTTACAGATGTTTAAACCCCTGATGGGTGCCCCAATGAGCCCGTACCTGGGTATTGGGAGCACCTTCCTGATTTTCATTGGCCTGTACGTGGTTTATTACCTGATCACGCTGGGGCTGTACCTGAACCTGGTCATGCCGAGCGAAACCTTGCAGGACTAAGACGAGTTCAAGAAGAATGTGAGATAGCGAAATGAGATTTAATTTTGATAGTCCAGAACCCATCTATTTACAAGTGGCCGAGCAGGTCGAAGAAGCCATCTTCACGGGGGTCTATCAGGCGGGCGAGCAAGTGCCTTCCACCACGGAGGTCTCCAAGCAGTTCCACATCAATCCGGCGACCGTCCTCAAGGGGATGAACCGGTTGGTAGACGCGGGGATGATTGCGAAACGCCGCGGGGTCGGGATGTTCGTCACAGCCGAGGCAGCGACGATGATTCGCGAGAAGCGCCGGGCCGAGTTTTACGAGCGCTACGTCAGCCGCTTCACCGACGAGGCCCAGAAACTGAACCTTTCTGAAGACGAGGTCGTCGTGTTGATTCGGCGAGCCTACGCCAATTAGTCCGTCACAGAGCTATTTCCGCAATATCAACGTCAAATTTTGAAAAATCGGTGCAGGCCCGTCGGGGGTCGCACCGATTTTTTAGTAGGTGAGCGCTTTGCTTTACAAGAACCGGGGAAAGGCGTATAAAATAATTGTACGCAATTTAATTGCGAATGTGTTTTGAGAAAGAGAGGGCATTGCTTATGCAAATCAAAATCAAAGACGACGCTAAGGCTTACCTGGAAGCGCACGTGGACACCACGGGAATTCTGTTGTTGACCACCGACGACGGGTCCAACCGTTATTCGACCTTGGGCGGCTCCTGTGCCATTGGGAACAAGTTCCAAGTCGTGGCACTGACCGAGCCTGACCCGGCCTACCAGGTGCCCCTCGACAACGCAGACGGTTACCAGCTGTTTACCAGCAAGGATGACGCCATCTACTTGGGTAACGGACTGGTCTTGGACCGGGCCCACAACCAGCTGGCGCTCCACGATGACAGCGGGATGTTGGACAGTGCGGTGGGTCTGGTGACCTACACCGCCGAAGAGAAGTCTAAGCTCGATTTAAAGAAGGAAATGCAAACGTTGGGCACCCGCATCTGCTAGATGGTGGGTGACAATCGGCCGGTTACACGCTTTAGCGGCGTGACCGGCCTTTTTGCTGGCAAGTTTTGAGAGCGATTGCTTAAATCAGCTGGAACCCCCAGTGAATGGCGCGTATACTTTAGGACGAGAACAAGTTTCAGGAGGGGATCATTTTGAAGAATAATCGTTCAGTAATCAAATGGCTCATCATGCTGGTTAGCATGGTCGCCATGGTATTTCTGGGCCAGCAGCAGGTTACGGCCCAGGCTGCGACCATTGATGGGAGCTCCTACGTGACCAGCGCGAAGGTGCTCAACGGCCCGAACTTTAAGGTCAATTCGACCATCAACGTAGAATATCACTTAGAGTTTGGCGATACGCCTTTACATAGTGGTGACGTGATTTCAATTCCGTTGCCCGATAATTTAAAGTCATCCAAGTCCGATACGTTTAACGTGACCGGTCCCGATGGCAAGACCGTGATTGGGACGGCAACCGTCGCCAAGGGTGGCAACACGATTGAGGTTACCTTAAACGAAAAGGCCGAGGGGTTGACCGATAAGGTGCTGGACTTGAAGATTGCCACCAAGTACAACGATAAAAAATTTGGCGAGCAGCCGGTCAATTTCCCGAACAACATCACGGATCAAATCAACATCGAACCGGACCTGGACAACATGACCAAGAAAGGCACGATTCAAGACGACAACACCATTAAGTGGTCGGTAGTGGTCAACCGGCAAAACTTGACTATGAAGAACTTGGAAATCGCTGATACGATTGGCCCCAAGCAAACTATGGTTCCACCCGTCAAGGTTTCCGAAGCCTACTGGGTCGACGATATTGTCGGGGGCACCTACATCCGGGAAAACACGCCAGTATCGGCCGACGACTATACGGTTACTTATAGCGACAGTGGCTTTAACTTGAAGTTCAAGAAGCCTGTTGAGCAGATGGTGGTCATCGACTACACCACCAAGATTACGGATACGTCCGTGATCGATGACGGCTATGTCTTCACTAACGACGCCCAGATGAAATGGGGCGCCGGAACCAACGGTGGGCCCAACCTGGATAACGCCAGCGGCAAGGTCTCCACGACCAGCAAGAACGAGGGGAGTGGTAACGGGAACGCTGGAAATAACGGTGATACCGACGTTGATGAGAACAACGAAGGTAAGGACGATGAAGATGATATCAATGTAGAGCCCGACGTTAACGGTGACCTAGACCCCGATGGCACGCCGGACGTGGATACTGATGGTGGTACCGAAACGCCGGAGGAAGAAGCTGAACGTGAGGCCGAGGAAGAGGCCCAAGCGAACAAGCAAAAGCCTAGCAAGACGCCAGCCAAGGCCAAGGATACGACCAAGACGGCGACTAAGCACGCCACGGTCAAGCATCAGGCGGCCAAGCCAGCTGCACTGGTCAGTCACGCGAAGGCCCGGCATACGACCCGCGGCAAGTTGCCCCAGACCAACGAGCAACGTAACTGGGCACCGATTACTGGAGCAGCGCTTTTAGCTGGTCTGGTTACGGTGGGTGTGGTTCGTTTCCACAACTAATACAATCAGAGACTTAAGGAATCGTCGCCGCGTGCGACGATTTTTTAGTTGGGTGGTCCTCACTTTTTTGCGGTATCATGAAGGGGTACCAGTAGTCATCTAATTTGAGGAAGGGGCGTCTTTTAGTTATGACCAAACCAACTTATACCGATTATTTTTTTGACGAACCAGCGTTTAACACCCACGATGGCGGCTACGTGCCGCTGGAGGAACCCCAGGTGCCGCAAACGGCCCTGCGGATCCCGCCGCTGTTAAAGCCGGACAAGGAGACCGCGACCGATACTTACTACACGGTCGAGGCCCAGGCCGGGGAGACCCAACTCTTACCCGGTAAGAAGACCAAGACCTGGGGCTACAACACCACGCTGCTGGGCCAAACCGTGGTCTTTGCCAAGGGCAAGACCATGCACATCGACCTCAAGAATAGCTTGCCGGAACTGACCACGTTCCACTGGCACGGGTTAAACGTTCCCGGGCCGTACACCGATGGCGGTTGCCACGCCCCGGTTTATCCGGGACAGACGCGGCACATCGACTTCAAGGTCGACCAGCCCGCCGCGACCCTCTGGCTCCACGCGCATCCGTGTCCATCCACGGCCGAACAGGTCTGGCACGGCCTGGCCGGCATGGTGTTAGTCACCGACGACCAGGAAGCCCAGTTACCGTTCCCCCGGAACTACGGGGTCGACGACATCCCGTTAGTCCTACAGGACCGGCGTTTCCACGAGGATAACCAGTGGGACTACAACGCTGATTACGATCCGGATGGGGTCCAGGGACCGACACCGATGATCAACGGGACCATCAATCCGTACTTTGACGTCACCACCCAGCGGGTCCGTTTACGGATTTTGGACGGCGCTAACCGGCGGGAGTGGCGGTTGCACTTTAGCAACGACCTGCCCTTCACCCAGGTAGCCTCCGATGGCGGCGTGATGCCGGCACCCGTGACCTTTACCCACCTGATGTTGACCTGTGCGGAACGCGCCGAGGTCATTGTGGACTTCGGCAGCGTCAAACCGGGTGAGACCGTGACCCTTTACAGCGACGATGTGCCGCTGGTACGGTTCCGGGTCCACGAGTATCAACGGGACGACGTGACCCTGCCCGAGCACCTGGTTGATATCCCGAATCCAGACGTGACGCCCGATACGCCAATCCGCAAGGTCGTGATGTCCGGGATGGACGAACAGGTCATGATCGACGGCAGGAAGTTCGAGATGCAACGAATCGACGCCCGGCAAAAGGTCGGCAACGTTGAACTTTGGGACGTCACCAACACCAATGACATGGACGGTGGGATGGTCCACCCGTTCCACATGCACGGGACTCAGTTCTTGGTCCTGTCGCGGAACGGCAAGCCAGTTTATCCCAACGAACACGGCTTCAAGGACACGGTCGGGGTCAACCCGGGCGAAACTGTCCGCATCAAGGTCTGGTTCGACAAGCCCGGTGTCTTCATGTACCACTGCCACATCATCGAACACGAAGACGGTGGCATGATGGCCCAGATTCAGGCCTACACGCCGGAGGAACCCAACAAGGCCTACAAGCTGATGGACATGGACACCCTGATGAAGGCCGTCGCCCAGGAGCGCGGTATTGACGTCAAGGACCTTCATCTGGCGGGGATGAGTTCCTACGAAAAGATGGGCATGAAGATGTAACCTTACCTAAATAAAAGTAGTCAAAAGCCGTTACGCCACTCCGGGTAACGACTTTTTTATGACCAATTGTGTCATATATAGTTGACAGAGTTCGCCGAGGTGGGTATCCTTAAAGTGTCATCTATACATGACATCAGAACGGAGGGGCGCCGTGAATCGGGTCAAGGAATATCGTCTGCAACAGGGGCTCTCGCAGTTGAAACTCGCGACGGCCGTGGGGGTTGCCCGGCAGACCATTAATTTAATCGAAAACGGGAAGTATAATCCTACGCTTAAGCTGTGTATCGGCATTGCCCGGGCGCTGGGGACGGATTTGAATACGTTGTTTTGGGAGGACTAGTGGTGAAACATAATCTTTATTTGCGCCTGTTGCGCTGGACCTACGGGGTCGAGGGTGTGATCGACGAGTACAAGCTGGCCAAGCTGAATCAGATTGGCAATAACGCCTTTTTGTTTTTAGTGGTCTACACGTCGTTAGCGGAGATTGGGGTGTTATTTGGCGCGTTGGCCTGGCCGTTACGAACGGTGCTGGTAAGCTTTTTGGTGGTCAATGCCCTGGTGTTGTTGGGCGTTGGGGTGGCCATGGGCCACGCGGTCCAGCGGTTGCACTTCGACCAGATTGATATCGACCGCACGGACTATCCCGGTCAGCTACGACGCTTGCGCTGGCGGGCCTTGGGTTTGGGCCTGTATACGGGTGTGCTCTATCTGGTGTTTTCGGTGTTACTCTGGTGGTTCCGGGGGGACACCGTGGTTGCGATGCTGATGGATTGGAAAAGTTACGTGTACATGGTCATCGTGGGGCTTTTCACGGGACTAGGGCGGTATGCCTATTTGAAAAAACGGGTACAACAACGATAACCTGGGGAGGTTGGCATCATGGAGAAATTCTATATTTGGCAATTACGACGGATGTACCAGCTGACGGGCGTGCTGGACGAATACCGGTTGGCGCAAGTTGAGAAGATCAATAGTCAACTGCTACTGATTTTAGTGCCGCTTGAGATGCTGGCAACGGTGGCGATGTTGTTGGTTGTTTGGAAGATTTCACCAACAGACGGTTTTTTGGTCATAGTTGTCATCAATGCCATCGTGCTACCCTTGCTGCTGAATTACGGCCAATGGCGCGCCTCACGGATGGGATTGAATACGGACGTTCTGGATGCTGTGGACTACGACCAGCAATTGCGTCGTCTTAAGCACCGTGCGATTTGGCAGTTTATCTATTTCGTGTTCGCGATGTGGCTGTGGACGGCCGTCATGAATTGGCTAGACGGCGGGCCACAGGCCATCGTGACGGACTTTGATGTGATTCGTAACGGGGTCGTTCCGGTGGTTGGTGGGGCCTTGGTCGCCGGCATCAATTATTGGCAACAACGACGGAAACTTTTTCGAGACCAGTAGGGGGTCATGACATGGATAATTTAGTTCGGTGGCTGTATGGTATCAACGGCGTCATGGATGAGTACCGGGAACAAACGGTGAACCGCCTGGGGATGCGGACCGGCGCCTTAGTGTTGGCGTATCTGCTCCTATCGGTTCTGATGGCGATGACCCTGCTGTGGGTTGGTCTGCCGGCAAGCGGCATCCTGTATGGGGTGATTGCCAGCAATACTCTGGTGGTCACCCTGGCCTTGGGCCACCTGCGGAACCGCGCCAATCGCTTGGAGATGACCACCTTGGAGGTCACCTCGGCTACGTATCCAGCGACGCTCCGGCGGGTTCGACACGCCTCGCTGTTCGAGGGGACCTGGGTGGGCCTGCTGACCCTGGTGGGCAACGGCACGTCGGTCACACAACAGCTGGTGACGCTACCAGATTTGGCGGTGAGCTTGGCGATTGGGGCCATCGTGTGGTACGCTGTGTACTTCGGTCGCCGGGCCCGTGTTGAGGAGGCACTGGCCCGAACCAAACGCGAAATGCGAGAGGAGTCATTAAATGAGTAAGGGGCAACCTTTGAATGAAACATGCTTACGTCACATTTGGGGAATTCGGGGACCGTTGACCCCGCAGAAACGGCGGTTAGCGGTGCAAATTGAGCAGCGAACGTTGCTGGGAGTAGCCGGTGGCCTACTGGTCGTGGCACTTGGCTGGTGGTTGCTGCCCAACCGGTTAGCGGGGTGGCTGACCCTAATCGTTTGCGGCGGTCTTGCGGTGCTGAGCGATTGGGCGGTTTCCCGCGAAGGGCTCAACGTCGAAACGGTCACGCGGGCCCAGTATCGGCCCCGATTAAGGTACGAACGGCACGCAGCGGTGGTCCTGGGCATTACGGTTATGTTGCTTTTAATTGCTCTGCGCCTGGTTGGTAATTGGCTGGGCGGGGGCCTGGGACAGGTGGCAACGTTATTGGACGGGGAAACCTACTGGCTCAGCATCGTTGCGGGCGTGGCCCTTGGCGGTGGCCGTTACCTGGACCAACGACGACACTTACGAATTAAGGCATAGGGGAGAAAATTTTGACGAATTTATACATAAAGAGTATGCGGAAGCTATTTGACATTGCGGGCGTGCTGGATGAGTACCGCTTGGCCCAGTTGAAGCAATTGGGGAGCCGGCTTGGCCTGGGGTTACTGGTTTATCTGGTCATGCAGGAGGTGGGCCTCTTACTGGCCACCAACTTTTTTGAAGCGGGCGGCATCCTCACGATGGCGATTTTGTTAAACGGGGTTGTGCTGCTAACGGTTTGTATCATCATCAATCGCGCGGTCCGCAAGCTGGACCTGCGACGCGTGGACGTGACCGCGGCCGGGTATGCGCGATACCTCCGACGGGCTAAGTGGCGCAGTACCGGATATGGCCTGTTCTGTGGTGCGATTTTGGTGGCGGGCTACGCCTGGGGTAGCGACCACGAATTTATGGGGACCATGGTCCTGGCCGGCAGTGTCTTGGCGCTGTTGACGGGTTATGACCGCTACACCACGTTGCGGAACCGGTGTCGGAAGATCGATT
Source organism: Candidatus Levilactobacillus faecigallinarum (assembly GCA_019113985.1). Taxonomy (GTDB): domain Bacteria; phylum Bacillota; class Bacilli; order Lactobacillales; family Lactobacillaceae; genus Levilactobacillus; species Levilactobacillus faecigallinarum. Next base: position 33,364 of record DXGJ01000016.1, on the reverse strand, counting down.
AACGCAAAAGGACGCAACCGATGGAAAATCCATCAGCTACGTCCTTTTTTAGGCGGCGGTTAGGGTTCGTCAAAACGAACAGTTAGTTTTTTGTTCAAGGCGAAGGCGAGTTTAGACATTGTCTCAAAGTCCGTGTTGTCGCCGGCTTCAACGGCTTCAACCATTGTGACGGGCAATGCTGCGCGGTCGGCCAATGCCTGTTGCGTGATTCCCGCAGCCTCACGGGCCTTAAAAAGGGCGACGGCACTCTCTAACTTGGCGCTTTCTGCGAGGTAGCCAGCACGGAAATCGGTATCTTTGAGTTTCTCGTTAAGGTAATCGTCAAACTTGATGGTAGCCATATTTGGTTCCTCCATAGAATTCTGAACGAAGTTGTTCGGCGTGACGGATCTCGCGTTGCGGGGTCTTAGCTGTTTTTTTGCTAAAACCATGGGTAATGATGTAGCGTGATCCGGAAAAGTGAAAATAGAAGACTCTCTGGATATTGTGCCCTAATTTCGCACGGATTTCAAAGAGGTTGTCTTCAATTTTTTTGACCCACTGTAGACGTTGCGCAGTGACCAGTCCTTCCCTTTCGATTTGCTGGATAACCACCAAAACTTTTTCTTGGTCTTTCTGGGGTAGAGTTTTTAAGAACTCTGTAAATTCGTTATGCCCGTTTGGCCGAATGAAAGATTCAAACTTAGGATTGTGCAGAAGGGTCACCACGCTTTCGGATTATGAGGGTATCTGAATCCTAGTTACGAAAAAAGGCCGCAAACTTTTTGACAAGTTTGCGGTCTTTTTTGACACTTGTTTTTAGAAGAACAGCTTGCTGGCGACCGTGACACCACCCATCAGGATGACCGACGCGATGCTGGCGGCCAGGAAGGGCTTGGCACCGCGGTGGGCGATGACTTTAAAGTTGACGCTCATGCCCAGGGCGGCCATGGCCATCCCCAAGAAGATGTAGGCTAACTTGACCAACCCGGCGATGGCGGCGCTACCCAAGGGGATGAAGGTCCCAATCAGGCTGGTCAGGATAAAGCCGGCCATGAACCAGGGAATCGGTAACTTGGCGTTGGCCCCGGTGTTGGCTTGGGGCGTTGACTTCTGGTACCACAGGCCAATGATTACGGCAGCGGGGGCCAATAATAGGACCCGTGAGAGCTTGGTGATGATGGCGGTGTCCAGACTGACTGGACCGCCGGCGCTTCCGGCGGCGACCGCGTGGGCGATTTCGTGGAGCGAGCCCCCGGTCAAGACCCCGAACTGCACGGCGGTCAGGTGGAGGAGCGGCTTCAGACCGATTTCAATCAGGGTGAAGACCGTTCCCAGGATGGCGACGATGGCCACGGCCAAGACTTCATTTTCCCGTTGTTCGGCTTCTTTTTCGACCGGTACCTTGATCTGCGGTGAAACGCCCATGATGGCGGCGGCCCCACAGATGCTGGTCCCGGTGGCGGTCAGGATAGCCAAGTCCTTGTCGACACCCATCTTACGGCTTAGGTTGTAGGTCAGCAGGACCATCCCGGTTACGATGACGGCGGCCAGGGTAATGGTCTTGACCCCGGCACTCGCCAGCTGAATCAGGTTCAGCTTAAAGCCCAAGAGGATGATGCCCAGGCGTAGGAACTTGTTGGAGATAAAGCCGACGCCGGCCAGGTTGGGCGTGACGATCTGTGGCCGGACTTGGCAGGCCATCCCCAGGAGTAGGGCCAGGACTAAGGCTCCGACTAAGTTGAGGTAGGGCAGTTGGGCCAATTCGCTACCAGCGACGGCACAGATCAGCGTGATGACGGCGGCGCCCCAGAACGGGCGGGAGGCTAAGGTCGTTCGAATTTCTAACATAATGGCAAGTTCTCCTTCTCGAATGAATACCCTTAGTCTACCGGAGTGGTATTATAAAATAAAATTGTTATCCGTGATGTTTCCATAAATCCAGCTTATGATGAGGTGCTTTCATGTTCGATCAACGGTATCAAACCTTTTTAGTCCTGGTGGCGACCAAGTCCTACACCCGCACGGCCGAGCAATTGTTTATCACCCAACCGGCCGTTTCCCAACAGATTCACAGCTTAGAAGACCAGGTCGGTGTGCCCCTGGTGCATTACCAGCGGCCTTACCTGACCATCACGCCGGCCGGTCACCAGTTGGCGGCGTTCATCCAGCGGACCCAGGCCCAATCCCAAAAATTATTGCGTGACCTACGTCAACCGGCGCAACACCGGCGGATCAGCTTCAGTACCACGCTATCGCTGAGTGAATTCTTAGCGCCGCAGCTGGTTCGGGTGCTCCAGCAACAGGACCGCTACCACGAGATCAACTGTCGCATTACCAATACCCAGACGGCTCTCCACGCGCTCCAGACCGGGAAGAGTGACTTCGCATTGATTGAAGGAAACTTTGATAAACGTGCGTACGGCTACCAGGTGATTCGGCACGAGCCCTTCGTGGGTATCGTGGCGGCGGACCACCCCTTGGCCCGGAAGACGACCCTGAGTTGGGCCGACCTGACCCAGTACCCGCTGATTATCCGGGAGTTGGGGTCGGGGAGCCGCGACATCCTCTTACACCTGGCGCAGGCGGCCAACGTGACCCTGGCGGACTTTGCCCAGCTGGTCACGGTCAACCACCCCGCGGCGATTCGTCAGCTGGTCTTGGCCAACGTCGGCGTCAGCTTCGTGTACCGCTCGGTGGTTGCCAGCGAGTTACACGCGGGCCTGGTCAAGGAGCTGCCGTTGCCGGCCGGTCAGTTGGAACACGACCTGGACCTGGTCTACCTCCGCGACAGCTTCTTCGCCGCCGATTATCAGGACTTGGCGCAGAAGTTGCGGGGGTAGTGCGGGGATTGCCGCCCCGCCTACCGGTTGGCCCAGGAGAGGCTGGACCGGCGTGGGCACGACTTGAAGCCTCGCCAACCCCGCGAGTCTTCAAGCTCGGCCTTTGGCTAAGTCGGGAAGTTCCCCCCGACTAACCCAAACGACACACCTGAGACTCCCCTGGGCCGCCCTCACGGCTTACAGAGTGATTAATATTAAAGATAGAATCCCTGAATTTTGCCAGCCAGTTTTTGAGGAAAGGTGTTCTGATAGGTTAGTGGATGGGGCCTTGGCGAATGCCCAAATGGGATATGTTATTTAGGCCACTACTTTTGAGCTAACTGTGAGATAAAGGAGAACGTACGCACTTTTAATAAGCCGAATATTAGACAATTAATAACAACCCCTGTAGAATAGAAACATTGTTGTAAAAAATCTACGAAAAGGGGTGAAGCCACGTGACGAGAAAAACGAAACGGGCTATTTTCATCTTAATCTTTAGTGAATTTCTGGTATGTTTAGGGATTAGTTTAGTGATCCCGGTGATGCCGTTCATCAAGAATGAACTGCACCTGACGGCGACGGATATGGGGATCATGAACGCCTTGTTCGCGTTGGCCCAGTTCGTGGCTTCGCCCATCATCGGGCGAGTCTCCGATAAGATTGGACGGAAACCCGTTTTGACGGTGGGACTGTTCCTCTACATGGCTTCCGAAGTGTTGTTCGCGCTAACCAACCAGTTAGTGGTCTTTAACATCTCACGGGTCATCGGCGGACTGTCCGCCGCGATGGTGGTCCCGACCGCCATGGCCTTGGCCGCCGATATCACCACCCGCCAACAACGGGCGCGGGTGATTGGCTGGCTCTCCGCTGCCTTCAGTGGTGGCTTGATTCTGGGACCCGGTATTGGGGGCATCCTGGCCGGCATCAGCTACAAGACGCCGTTTTGGGTCGCCGGCGCGCTGGGCCTCTTGAGCGCCATCGTGCTGATTACGCTATTGCCGAATGATGCGGAACACGATGAGGCGGCCGATGACGCCCCAGTTGTCGCTGAGCCAACCGCCCACCCGATGACTCGGGCGTTCTGGACGGTGCCCATCATCATCCTATTCACCATGATTTTGGTGTCTTCGTTTGGCCTGCAAGGCTTCGAAAGCATCTACAGTATCTACGTCAACGAGGTCTTTAACTTCAGTCTGAGCAACATCGCGCTGGTCCTGACGCTCAACGGGTTGATTTCCCTGTTCTTCCAGGTCGCGTTGTTCGACGGCTTGGTTCGGCGTTTCGGGGAGACCCGCTTGATTCGGACTTGTTTTTTCCTGGCCGCCGTCTGCACGATTTGGATCACGCAGGCCCACGGTAAGCTGGCGGTCATCATCGCCACGCTGGTGATTTTTACGGCGTTCGACCTTTTGCGGCCGGCCATTACTACGTTACTGACCAAGGCCAGCGAGGCCAACCAAGGCTTGATCAACGGGTTGAACATGTCATTGACCAGTATCGGGAACATTGTGGGGCCTATCATGTCGGGGATGTTACTGGATATGAACACCCATTACCCGTACTTAGTGGTGTCGGTCTTCCTGGTGATTTCCTTCATCATGGCCTTCCTATTGAAGCAACCGAAAGCAGCATCACGTACCGCAGAATAGAAGAAGATAAAGGGCGTCCGCTAATTTTGTTTGCGGATGCCCTTTTAATTTGCGATAGATGGCATTGTTCCGAGTGGAATCAGACACAAAAAATCCGCTAGCCATGCATACTAGCGGATCCCCCCAAAGCCGATGACCATGTTGCTAGAAGTCTTAAGGCAAGGTGAATGTACTCCCCCAAGCAGATTCACCCAGTGACGAAATAAAGTCGTTGGAAAGGATTAAAAGCTATCGGTGTTCCCCCGAACATCGTTAGCACTGGTGTTTGGTCAGCACAATTTGGTCAGCCATCCGGGCAGCTTGCACCGGCGGTGACGTGAACAGTGACCGTGGCACTCCCCAGTAGCACGTCACTGTCCAGAATATTGGTGAGTGAAGTCGGCTTTTTTCCAAATGTGGAACGCACGCTTCTGCTCGTATCCTTTATTCATGTTACAGTATAGTCGTTCTGTCACAGTTATATAATCCCATAATTTAATCAACGCCTTACTAAAATTAACCACCTGATGGCTAATCGCGTTATACTATTAACAACAAGCATCTATGCGCTTACATCAAAGAAGAAAATCACTGGAATGAATCACCAGTAGAAATGAGGGAACCGGCATGCCACGCCCATACCATGAACGTTTAAACTTCGGCAGGGAACTTCCCCTGCAACTTATCTCCCACGGGACGGGTGGGCCCAAAGCCGTGTTGCCCCATTGGCATCAGGCCGTGGAACTCTCTTACGTGTATCGCGGACACCCCGGGATCGGTCACATTGGCAGTTCAACGTACCAACTGGAGACCCATCACCTGTACATTATCAATTCCGAGGTCGTTCATAGTTTTGAAACCATTCTGGACCAGGATAATCAAATCATCACGTTCCTCCTGCCGGGGGTCTGGTTGCGCACCGTGGTCGACCAGGAACAACTTCCGGTTTGGGGACCACTGGATCTAGACTTGAATACGCCGCCGTACCACGACCTGCATGTCGCGATTCAAACGCTGGTGGATAACGCCATCGACCCCACCATGGACCGGGCCACTTACCTGATCAGTCTGGGGGCCGAATACCAGCTGGTCGGCGAACTGATCAAGCGTTTGACGGTCAAAGGCCAGTTGGTCAACGACCAGTTGCCGCTGCCCCAGCCGTTGCGTGAGGCGGTCAATGAACTCCAGGAACATTACGCGGACCCCGTGTCGATTGCGGCGTTAGCGGCAAAGCTCAACTATTCGAGCGTTTACTTTTCCCGTTACTTCAAGGCCTATCTGGGAACTTCGCCCAAGGCCTACCTGGGGCAGGTGCGGCTGGAGCGGGCGGCTGAACGGCTGTTGACCACTCAAGAATCGATTCAAACGATTGCGCGAAAGACCGGTTTTCGAACCGAAAAAAACTTTTTCGTGACCTTCAAGCAGCATTACCAATTGACGCCCAAGACCTACCGGGAGCGCTACGCCGCCCGGCAAGTTTGGTCGTAGTCAAGGGGCGGCCGTTGCTTATGGTCGGTTTTTATGGTAAACTAACGCAACATTAACCACAGCGAAGCAAAAAGCCAGCGTGGACGCGCAAACGTCGCGTTGGTTTTTTCTGTGAAAATTCATCCATGGAGGGATCGTTCTATGCTAACCGTTTCGAATGTCAGTATGCAGTTTTCCGGTCGGAAGCTCTACAGTGATGTCAACTTGAAGTTTACGCCCGGTAACTGTTACGGGGTGATTGGTGCCAATGGTGCCGGGAAGTCCACACTTCTCAAGATTATTGAAGGTCGTCTACAGCCCACGACCGGTTCGGTTAGCTTAGGCCCGAACGAACGGCTGTCAAGCCTGAACCAAGATCACTTTGCTTTTGAAGACGAGGTCGTCTTGGACACGGTCATTCGGGGGCACAAACAGCTCCACGATATCATGACCGAGAAGAACGCGATTTACCTGAAGCCCGATTTCAGCGATGAAGATGGGATTCGCGCCGCCGAACTTGAAGGTGAGTTCGGCGAAATGGGCGGTTGGGAAGCTGAAAGCGAAGCCAGCCAACTCCTGCAAGGTTTAGGCATCGGTGAAGAGCTACACAACAGTCAGATGAGCGAACTGACCGAACCCCAAAAGGTGAAGGTTCTCTTAGGACAGGCCCTGTTCGGTCATCCCGACGTCCTGATTCTGGACGAACCGACCAACGGGTTGGACGTGCAATCCATCAGTTGGCTGGAAAACTTCCTGGCCGACTACGAGAACACGGTCATCGTGGTTTCCCATGACCGGCACTTCTTGAACCAGGTCTGCACGCACATCTGTGACGTGGACTTCAACAAGATTACACTGTTCGTTGGGAACTACGACTTCTGGTTGGAATCCAGTCAGTTGGCTGCCCAATTGAAGGCTAACGCCAACGCCAAGAAGGCCGACCAGATCAAGCAACTCCAGGAATTCGTGGCCCGGTTCAGTGCCAACGCGTCCAAGTCCAAGCAGGCCACGTCGCGGAAGAAGCAATTGGAGAAAATCACGTTGGACGACATCAAGCCGTCGTCCCGTAAGTACCCTTACATCAGCTTCACGCCGGAACGCGAGCTTGGGAACGACCTGGTTCGGGTAGAGCACCTAACGCATTCCGTAGATGGCGTGAAATTGTTCGATGACGTGACCTTCACGTTGCGGCCAGGTGAGAAGACGGCGTTTATCAGTCGCAATGACCTGACCACCACCATCCTGATGCAGATTCTCGGGGGCAACCTCGAGCCCGATGCTGGAACGGTGACCTGGGGCCAGACCACCAGTACGACCTACCTGCCCAAGAACGTTAATGAGTTCTTCGAGGGCAACAACATGCCACTGGTCGACTGGTTACGCCAGTTCGCACCTAAGGAAGAGAGCGACAACACCTTCCTGCGCGGCTTCTTAGGGAAGATGCTCTTCTCTGGTGAAGACGTGTTACGGCAGGTCGACGTGCTGTCCGGGGGCGAAAAGGTCCGGGCAATGCTCTCCAAGATGATGTTGAGCAAGGCCAACGTTCTGCTATTGGATGACCCGACCAACCACTTGGACCTGGAATCCATCACCGCACTGAACGACAGCCTGGTGGCCTTCAAGGGCAGCATGCTGTTCACATCCCATGACCACGAGTTCATTCAGACGATTGCTAACCGCATCATCGAAGTTGGACCGAACGGTATCGTGGACCGGGCAGACACCACCTATGATGAATACCTGGCACACGACGAGGCGCAAGCGCAAGTTCAGGCGCTGTACGCGACCGTAACCGAATAACGTACAAAGTAAGGCGTGATCCCAAGCTGGTGGGTCACGCCTTTTTGGTGCAAACAAAAACCCAAGGCAAGCAGACCTTGGGATTCGTTGTGGTTAGGAAGAAATACGCTAATGGGAGCCGAACCATCGACGGGGCGATGGGAAATTTACGAGTTAAACGAAGTTAAAAGGTTACTTGTTATTAACTTCACAATGAATTGTAAACCACTTTCTTTAAAAATACAAGGGTTATTCTAGAAATAGTTAAGGAGCATCATGATATATAAACGGTGAACTTGAAAAGTTCCAAAGGCTGATGTGCCCGTAATACCCGCATAATTACAGTGGCTTTCGCTGACTGGAAAAGTACCGTAAGGGCTTGAAAAGACAATATACAGTTAGTGGCTAACGGATGACAGGACGCCTTGGTGGCAATTAAAAGTCGTCTTATTGTTATAACATTCACATCAATTACTGCGTAACAATCGCTAAAAAGGACCCCACCAGTGAAGCGGCGGGGTCCCCAGGGATGACGGTTATGAGTTGGCTGAGTGAGCAAGCCAATTACAGAACGATGGAAACACTGGCGATTAACGGTATTGGTCAGTCGGCCAGGATGGCTAGGTCGTCGATGCGCTGGAAGAAGGCGTCATGGTCGACCTGGGTGACTAGGGTCAATGGCCGGCCGTTAGGCGTCTCGAAGGTCCGACCTTGGCTGGGGCCGGTGGTCAGGACGTCACCAGTCACGTCACGGGTGGTCACAATCGTCGGGTCGTCGCTGGCGACCGTGGTCAGGACATCCCACAAGAAGTAGGTCGAGTTGGTTTCAAAGTGTTCCAGCGGTGGCACCAAGGCGTATCCCTGGCCGATAAAGTCGAGGGCGGGATGTTGTCGTAGTGTGGCCCAATGTTGCCGGATAGCCGGGGTTAGGGGCACTTGATGGGTACTTTCGAGGCCCACCATCTGAATGGCGATGTCGCTGTCCCAGACGGTCTTGACGGCCTGGGGGTCCCAGTAGGCGTTCCATTCGACGGTGCCGTCCTGTTCGGGCTCGGCGACGTTACCGCGGTCGTTGAAGGTGCCGCCCATCCAGTAGAGCTGGTCGATCTTTTCTGTAATCGTGGGGTCGGTTTCCAAGGCCTTGGCCAGGTCACTCAATGGGCCGGTCATGACCAGGGTGGTTGGACCATCGGTGGTCTGCACCTTATCGATCAAGTCTAAGTAGGCCGGCTTAGGAGCGAGGGGCGTGGTGATGGTGCCACTTTCGTTTAGGAGGGGCAGGGCGTCGACGCTAAAGGCGTCCATCCGCCATTCCTTGGGAAAGGGGTGGGCGGTCGTCGCATCCGAGGCCGCAACGTCGAGCGAAGCCCCGTGACCGAAGCGGTCGATAATCTTACGGCTGGCGGAGACGGCGGGTTCCAGGTAGGAGTCGGCCCCCATCACACCAACGCCCGTCAGGTGGACGTCCTTCATCTGGAGCAGTAACAGCAGGGATACCAGGTCATCGACGCCACCGTCGTGGTTGAAATAGACATTACGCATGGATTATTCTCTCCTCTTATAACGAACATTTATTGAAATTCCGTTGTTGATAGTTCTTATATTACGAAAAAACGTGGCGGATTGCAAGCAACTTATCAGCGCTTAGGGCAACGTTAAGCCAGCCGCGCTATACTGGGCCTACTGTTGATAAGATAGAAAGGATTGATAACCATGCAATCAGGTCAGACCAAAGGACCTAAACGTTGGCTGGTGCTCCTATTAGCCGGAATTCTCCTCTTCGCCGGGGGCGGTGGGACCGGCTACATGCTGGGGCAACAGCAGGCCAAGGCAGCGCAAACGCAACAGATGAAAAAGGGCCCCAGTGGGATGAGTGGCAAGCGTCCTAGCGGTAAACCCAGCGGGATGCCGAGTCAAAGCAGTAGTAGCAATTAACGAACAATGGCATCACCTAAATGGTGATGCCATTTTACTATTTTATTGTTAAGTAGTCCGGCTGTCTTTCTGACTAGCGGACGCCTATGCTGATGGCAGAACTAATCTTTCGGGGAGGAAATCACCATGGATTTTAGCGCCCATGGCCCAGTCAGTGCAGGCCCAGGTGGCAAGTACCATCAGGGGCATGAAGCTGGTTTCCCGTAAACTTAAGGGAAATTTTTACCGCGTGATGCGCGGTTACCAGTCGGGGGACCGGTATGATTTTATCAGGGGCCATAAAATTGCTCACGCCTATGCCGACTGGGCCTAGGCGTTGACAGAAGCGTGAGCGATAAAAAACGCGTGCGAGACGATTGGGTCCCGGACGCGTTTCATGGGTTATTTGGTTGAAATCTTTTCGAGCTTCAGGGCGTCGTTCCCCGCAGGATATAATGACATCCGCTGGGCCCGGTAGCTCCAATCGCCGTGTGCGAAGGCCGTTCGGTCGACGTCAAAGACGATTTGCTTGGTCTTGCGGTTGACCTCGACGAACTCGCTGCGTTTGCCCCAATCGGCGTACCCAAAGCCAATCAAGGTGTTGCCTTTGCCAACGGCGTAGCTACTGCCGACGATGTTGGTGAAGTTGCGTTCGCCCAGGCGTTGGCCGAATTCCCAGGTCTTGGTCACGGTCTTCTTACGTTGGTTGATCGTGACAATCTCACCCGCCGACCACTTCCTGGATTGCTTGGTCTTACCCCGGGTGACCGGGACGTTGTTGTCGTAGAATTCCAGTTCAATCGTGTCGCCTTGGTGCTGTGACTGGTTGATCAACTTGACCGCGTGTTGGCCACCGTTGTAGCGGTAGTTCTTGTTAGTCGGCGTCAACAGATACTTCTGGTAGCTCTTCGGCAGCTTTTCCGGTGCGGCCAGAATCCACTTGAGCTTAGTGGTCTTGTAGTTGATGGCGAAGATCATATCCTGGTTTCGGCCGGAAACGATGAGCTCGTCACGCTTTTTATCGTAGACCATCGAGTTCTGGTGGAACCAGTCGATCTTACCGTCGGGGCGGTGGGTGCCGGTGTACTCTTGGTAGGCTGACTTCGGTAGAATCCGCTTGAGGTCAATGACCTTCTGAATCTTACCAGTCTTCCAGTTGAGCTCGATCATGGTATCCTCGACGAACTTCTTGCTCCCATCGTCGACCGTCAGTAACAAGTTGTGGTTGGGCAGCTCGATGGCGTCGTGGTGAATCACCGAGTTGGTCTCGAGCTTGCTGCTGTCCTTGCGGGTCGGAAAGAGGCCACTGAAGTTGACCTGTTGGTAAACGCGACCGTAAAAGTCGGTCTCTCGCAGCGCGTTGTACTTGTGCTCGCTGTCGCTGATCTTGGTCAGCGTTAACAGGTGATGGTTGGCGAGTTCCTTGAAGATGTGGGAAATTTTGGTGGTGCTGACCCAGCGGACCTTCCCGCGGGCGTCTAACCCATAGGTGTAGCCCTGACTGCTGACGGCGAAGGTCAACTTGGTATTCCCCTGCCCCAGGGCCATCTGCTTGGGCTTGCTGGTCTTGAGGGTGTTGGTCCCAATGCCGTGCGGCAGCTTAGTGGTCTTCAGCCGATAGGTGTAGCGGCTGACCTGACCGTTTTTGGTCGTGAACTTCAGGGTGACCCGATTGCTGCGGTTGGCATACAGGCCCAACACGCCCACGCTATGTTGGGTGTGGTAGCCGGCGACGGTCTGGCGAATCGTGGTGGCAGGCCGGTCACCGTGGACCGTCAGCTGCACCTTGGTCGCCTGAGCCGTCTTGACCAGAATCAAGCCGGACAATGGCGAGGTCTTGTAGGGGTTCACGATGACCTTGGCGTGTTGTGGGCCGTTCGACAGGCGTTTCAGCGTCTTTTGATACCCCGCTGTCAGCTGGTTGGTCGCCGTGGTGTTTTTGGTCGACACCGCCGGCCGCAAGTTCAACTTGATTTGGTTGGTAGACAGAATGTCCTTTTTGACGTAGTGCTGGTGGACCAGCAGGTAACGCCGAATCAGATGACGTTCATGGTAGGCCGTGGCGCCGCCCGCGACTAGGGCCACCAGGAGGACCAGGCCAGTAATGCGCCAGAATTTCTTTGACATGTAGAGCACTCCCTAAGATAGTTTACATCGGTATTATTTTAAACACTCGTCTCATTCTAGCAAGTTTCACAAAAAGTGACAAGCGCTTCCAAGGCCGAATCGGCCCTAACCTCAATGGTATCAAGGGGTCGACCGTCAAAAAAAGGTCTCCTGTTTCTCGTGAAAAAACGGTATACTAGAGGTAATCGGAAGACGCGGTGAGGGCCGCGGGAAAAGGGGAACCCCAATGACATCAACAGACCGTATCAATATCAAGGCGGGCGCCAAAGCCCAGATTCTTGATCATTTCTCATTTTATTTGCTCTTATCCATTCTTTGGCTGGCACTGAGCTGGATTGGCGGCGAGATCAGTAGCCGCAACATTGTGCGCTTCCAAGAGGCGTTTCTAAATAACAACCCGGTCACAATGACCCTGTCCTTTACCATGATCTTTACGTTTGTGGCGGGGATACTTCGGGCCGGCGCGCAGCTGACCATGATCGATATCGACCGGGGCGTTGTCGAGGGGTACACGGAACCCGTGCAGCGGTCCTTCAAGTTATTTGAAAAGGGTCAGTACTTCCTGGGCTGGTTGTTCATTAGTATCCTGACCGCCATTTTCGTGGCGTTGTGGAGCCTGCTCCTGGTGATCCCCGGCATCATCAAAGGTTACGCCTACTCCCAAGCGTTTTACATCTACCGGGATGCCTTCGATCAGGGCCACCCCATTGGCGCGCTGGAAGCCATCACCCAGTCACGGGAAATGATGGACGGCAGTAAGGGCTTCCTGTTCGTGATGGACCTGAGTTTCATCCTGTGGTTCATGTTGAGTGGCTTGCTCATGGGGCTACCGGGTCTGTTCGTGATGCCATATTACGACATGTCGCGGGCTAAGTTCTACAACCAGCTGGTGGTGATGCACCACACGCCGCGCGGGGATGACGCGGACGACGAACCAGCTGACGATGATGACAGTCACGTGTCTATCGACTAAGTAACCAGACGACTAAAGGGCCTTAAAAGGGTGGGACACCAGTCAATGCAGCTAGCTGCGTTGGCCGGTTGCCCCACCTTTTGCCCCCATTGAACCAACCGTTTCACCCGGCGTTGGGCACAGCGCCGCGCATGAGAGAGTTTATTAGAGAAGGGATTTGTAACTATGCAACAACCAGAACGCCAATTACGGGGCCACTTTGTCGCGCTCCTAACGATTTTCCTGTGGGGCATCACCTACATCTCCACTAAGGTCCTGTTGACCGACTTTGCACCGCTGGAAATCTTGCTGATTCGGTTCGTTATCGGGCTGGTCGGCCTGTTCGTGATTTACCCCAAGTTCTTTAAGTTCACCAGCTGGAAGGTTGAAGGGGCGTTTGCCGCGGCGGGGCTGCTGGGTATCTGCCTGTACTACCTGTTTGAAAACGTCGCGCTGACCTTCACCTACGCCTCAAACATCGGGGTGATCGTCTCGACGTCGCCCCTGTTCATCGCGCTGATTGCGGCGGCACTGGGCCGGCAAAAGCTGACCCGGCAGTTCTTACTGGGGTTTCTCTGCTCGATGGTCGGCATCTCGCTGATTTCGTTGAACGGCAGTGGGGTCCACGTTAACATCGCCGGGGACCTCTTGGCCCTACTGGCGGCGTTGATCTGGGCGCTGTACTCCTACGTGGTCAGTTACATGAACACGCTGGGCTATAACCCGGTTCAGGTGACCCGCCGGACCTTTATTTACGGAATCATCTTTATCCTGCCGGTCTTTTTTGCGACCCACGGGCAGGTCGACCTGGGTAAAATCATGCAGGGCGACAACCTGGTGAACTTCCTGTTCCTGGGACTGGGTGCCTCGGCCCTGTGTTTCCTGAGTTGGGCTTACGCGGTTAAGCACCTGGGAACCGTCAAGACCAGCATCTACATCTACCTGGTACCAGTGGTGACCGTGGTCACAGCCTGGCTGATTCTCCACGAACCCATTACACCGTTGGTCATCCTGGGAATTCTCCTGACGATTGGCGGGTTAGTGGTCTCGGCCCGGCAATAAAAAAACTACCAAAAAGCGTTTCGACCTTCATTGTGGCCGGAACGCTTTTTAGGCGTGGGAATGGTTAAGGGTAGTTAGCTGTTCGTACAGTGTGTTCGACCAGTTAGGTGCCGCCAAATCGTAACAAGCCTGGATGACGGTTTCAGGTGGTACGGTGATGGCCCCAGTCGCGTGTTGCTGATTTAGCCAGGCCGTGAGTAGCAGGATCTGACTCTTTTCGGTCGAGAGATCTTCAAAATCAATTAAGTGTTGCGCCTGGACACTGATTCGTTGGGCGGCGGCCCATTGGTGGTGAGTGAGCAACTGGGCAAGCGCGTTGCCCAATAAAGTGGCAAGTAAATCGTGGTAGCCTGGTAAATCTAAGTAGACTTGCGATTTCTTCAACGCGGTTTGGGTGAGGGTTTGCAGTTCGTCCGTCGGAAAAAGGAACATGGCGTGGGTGAAGACTCCAAGTTCGTAACCACCCCAGGAATCAATGGTAAACAAAAAATCGTGGAGGACTTTGACTTCAGCCACGGGGAGTTGGCGGCTTTGTAGCCGACACAGGTGACAGTGAAGAATTATCATATTGTGGAAATGTGGCGATTGTGAATTAGCGGCTAAGTCCTTTTCGGCCGTATAAAGTCGTTGTAGGCCATAGACGTTATGGGAACGGACGAACGTGGCGACTTGCCGCCAGAAGGTGATTTGCGGTGAAAGTGTCAGGTTGTGTTTGATAAAGGAAAATTTGTCGTAGGTGGTACGTAACCGCTCCAGTAAATTCTCGAAGCGGCCCAACGAGATGTCGGAGTCCCCACGTTCGACCTTGGACAGGAAGGCAACCGAGAGCTGGTCAGACGCCACTTCCTTTAGTGTGAGCCCCTTAGATTGTCGAATCTGTCTAAGTGTTTCGCCAGTTGATAACATGCGCTCATCTCCAAAATTCTTTGATAGTTGAATTTGATAAACCGATGATACACCACATGTTAGGATTTCCCCAATTCAAAGGAGAGGGGATTCTAACGATGAAAACGAACTTTTATATCTTGGTCGGTGGCGAAGCGGCTTCCCAATTAGGAAGTAATTTGTTTGATATTGCCATCATGTGGACACTTTACCGGTTGACGCGTAACACGGTCGTAATTGGCGGCGTGTCGGCAGTTTTTAACGGACTGGTCGTTCTGGAGGTCCTGACGGGATTCTTAGCGGATAAGTATGCGAAGACCAAAATCATGCTGCTGATCGATGGTCTGCAGGCAGGGTGCATGTTGGGTGGGGCACTCCTGTTTTCACGGACGGCTTTGACGCTAGTTGGACTAGTCACCGTGACCTTTTCGACGCGGCTCTTGGGAACGTTTTTTGGGCCCGCTGAGATGGCCCTGATTCCACGGTTAGTTCAGGAAAATCAGCTACGACGGGCAACCAGTCTGAATCAGGGCGTGGGGATGCTGATGGAGATGGCCGGTATGTTGCTAGGGGGTGTTTTAGTGACCAGCGTTTCCTTAACGGGGTTTCTGGTGATTAACAGTGTTAGCTTCGTGATTTCCGGGCTGTGTGTTGCAATCGTTAGCTATCGGTTGAGCGGCCAGGAAACCCGATCTGTCAAAGCCCGGTCGGTCGGCCGTTGGTCGGCGGGACTTCGGTATCTGGTACACCAGCCAGTTCTTCGTGTGGTCGTGGGGCTAGCGCTGCTAGTAAATCTGACGTTGGGCCCCGTCATGGGGTTAGATGTGGTGTGGGTTCGCGGCATTCTTCACGCCCCCGCAGTGATGTATAGTTTCATGCAGATGTTTTTGATTGTTGGGGTCATTCTGGGAAATATTTTGGTCAACCTGGTGGCCTGGTCGCTGAAACGACGCTTGGTCGGTGCGTTAACCATGATGGGCTTAGCGACATTAGTCTTGGCAATTAGCCGAAATCTCGTTGGGACCCTCAGTATGATACTGGCGATTGGTCTGGCAGCCGGTTTTCTGAACGTTTCCATTTACACATTAATTCAGCAACAGACGCCTAGCAGGCTTCTCGGACGCGTTAACGGGGCCATGTTGGCCAGCACGAACCTGTCATTGCCGGTTGGGACTTTATTGGGTGGGGTTTTGGCCAGTCGGATTCAGCTGGCGAACGTTTTTATCTTGGGGGCCATGGTTACCTTAGCGGCAATGGTGTGCCTCTTGCGTGTCCGGCTACCAGAAGATGACACTCTGGAGACACGTTAATGGGGCAACGGAAAATCTGGGGGCACAGTGTTCAGAGATACGTGCTTGGTACCATGAGTATTAACGCCTATTGTATTTTTGAGTGTACTGTGTATAATAGTACACGCAGAACACGTCGCACGAGAATGGGACATAGAACAAAAGGGGTGAAGGACGTGCAAGTGAATGACAGATCCAGCCTGCCCTACTATGAGCAGCTGGTCTTAAAGGTCAAGCAGCAGATTGTCCGTGGCATCTTACAACCGGGCGATCGCCTGCCGTCCGTCCGGGACATGGCCCGGCAAGAGCAGTTGAACCCGAACACGGTGAGCAAGGCCTACAAGCAATTAGAGACCCAGCAAGTCATCATGACGGTTCACGGCAAGGGAACCTACGTGCGGGAGTCGGACCAAGAGACCGACAACACGACCCAGATTATCGCAACCAAGCAGCGCCTGAAGACGTTGTTGACCGAGATTCGCTACCTAGGCGTTCCGGCCGACGAGGTCATTGGGTGGATTAAAACGGCATATGAGGAGGCTGATTAGATGTTACGTGTCAGCAAATTGAGTAAAACCATCGACCATCGCGCCATCATTGAAGACATTAGTTTTGACTGGCAACCCGGGGAAATCATGGGGCTGGTCGGTCGAAATGGCGTCGGTAAAACCACGTTATTTCGGACCATGAGTCGCCAGTACTTGCCCGAAAGTGGGCGTGTGACCATCGACGATCACGATCTGGTACGGGAGCCGCTCTACCAACGGCAGCTCTTCTTCATCGACACCCAGTACAACTTTCTAGGCAACTACCGCTTGCGCGAGTTGCCCGACTTCTACAGCCTGGTTTACACGGGCTTTGACCAGCAACGGTACCGCGACCTGTTGGCCCACTTTAAGTTGGACCCCCAGGACCAATATCGCCGGCTCTCCAAGGGGATGCGGGCGCTGGTCAACGTGATTCTGGCGCTAACGTCTAACGCGACCTACATTATCTTGGATGAACCGTTTGATGGCTTGGACGTCATCGTCCGGGAGAACATCGCCAGCATGGTGATCGACGAGGTGGCCGACCAGACTAAAGGTTTCCTGATTTCGTCCCATGACCTGAACGAACTGGACGGGTTGAGTGACCGAGTCCTGCTGTTGAAGGACAGCCGGTTAGCTCACGATTACAATCTGGAAGACGTCCGGGCCAAGGCTAAAAAGGTTCAACTGGTCTTTAAGGACAAGCAGATTCCGGCCTTACTTAAGGATAATAGTCAGTTGATTCGGGTCTCCGGTCGGGTTCTGGTCGTGGTCTTTCCGGACTACACGGCCGACCTCGACCAGCAGTTACGGGCGTTACAGCCGGTCCTGTTCGAGGAGCTACCGTTGACGCTGGAGGACTTGTTCCGGGCCAACCTGGCGACGGACACCGGCTACCAAATGATGAAGTAGGGGGACGGTAAACATGAATAAAAATTTAACCCGACTTCTTTGGCGGCACTATGGCAAACGGCTGACGGCCATCTCGGCAATTGCGTTACTGGCGGTGTTGTTCCTAGCCCTGTCGGATACCGGAAGCTGGAGTGTTAAGCCCGGGACCAACCTCTTCTCAAATCAGATTACCAAGTGGGAGGTTTACTCGAGTGGCGCCGGTTACGGCACGTTGGCGCTCTACTCCAACGGCCTGTGGTTCATCTACTGGTTGACCGGGGTATTGCTGATGCAGTCAGACCTCAAGGATAACTTTAATCAGTTTCTCTTTACCAGTGGTTACCGGCGCAGTGCGATTTATTGGCACAAGCTCCTAATCGGTGTCGGCACGTTGCTAGCACTGACGGTGCTGACGTCGCTGATTCACTTCGGTATCTACTGGCTCAAACTCGATTCACAGGTGGTCATCAACCTGGCCTGGCCGGGACTCCTGACCAGCTGGGCGATGGGCCTAGCGACAAGTTTAGGCGCCTTTGCTATCACCTGGTTCGCCTCACTGATTATTGGGCAAACCGGGCCGTTGCTGGTCACGGCAGCGGGTTTCACCTTCTCGCTGATTGGCGTTGGTGGCTTTATTTCCACCCAGACGCTGAAATACGACTTATCGATGAGTGTTCGCAACTGGCTGACCATCGGCGTGTGGACGGCGGGCGTTGTGGTCCTGCTTCTCTGGGGTGCCTGGCTCTATAACCGGCTGCCACTGGAGAACAACGGGAAGTACTTAATGTTCCCCGGCCTCCGCGTACCGGTTTACGTGGTCTTCGTGACGTACATGACCTTCCTGTTCGCTGGCAATGGTGAGTACCTGATTCCAACGCTGTCCGTTGCGATTATTTCGGCGGCCTTTGGCTATTGCTGGCTGTGGTGGCCGTAAATCATGGATCGTCGGCATCGGCGCCACGTCACGGTAAAGGGGGGGAAGTAAATGACGCAAAGCTTAAACCGTTTACTCTGGCGGCGCTACCGGACCCGTTTCTGGGCGCTACTGGTCTTGTCCGTGGTTATCGGCGTGGGGTTGGCCATCTTGAATTCGACCAACTGGCAGGCTTTGATGACCACCAGTGACTTCTTTACGGCGGACATCACCAAGTGGCAGGTTTATAACGACCCCCGGTACAGCGTTTCTTTTTACACCTACTGGGTGGTTTTCATCTATTGGCTGGTGGGCATCGTGTTGGTCTACCAAGACCGGCGCGAGAACTTCGATCAGTTTCTCTTTGCCAGTGGGTATCGCCGACACACGATTTACTGGACCAAATTGGCCCTGGCGTTTGGTGGCCTGCTGGTGATTACGGTGCTGACCATGGCCGCCCAGTATGGCGTTTACTGGCTGAACATTCCGGCCAGGATGACGTTTAACTTCGCTTGGCCGGGATTCATCACTACTTGGGTGGTCAACCTGGCCATGTCCTGGGGCTTCTTTGCCATCGCGTGGTTCGCTGCGTTGATTCTGGGGCAGACTTGGTCGCTTCTGGTGACCTTGGGGGGCTTCACGATTTCACTGATTGGGGTCGCCACTTTTGTTCAGGGACTATTGGCTAAATGGACAACCAGTCAATTAGAATGGTTGTCGGTGGGCCTCTGGTTAACCGTCACCGTGATTTTGTTGGTCTGGGGGGCCTACCTCTATGACCGGGTGACGCTGGAACACGTTGGCGAATACCTGATGTTCCCGGCGCTGCGGACTCCCGTGTACATCGTGTTTGTGGTCTACATGACCGCACTGTTCACGGTGAATGCGACCGACCTGGAGCCGGCTGTGGTCACGTTTATCATCACCACGGTCTTCGGGTACTGGTGGCTCTGGCGGCCACCCCTTACGGGGACATGGCACCGACGTCATGAGAGCTAATCGTTGAAACTAGCTTTACCTTTTCTTTAACAGCGCTAGTGAGAATTGGTGCTACTATCTTAGATAAAGGTTAACGACTGCGAGCGTTAGCCGTAAAAAGGTCGCCCACAGTGCGGCGGCCTGGGGGGATTCACACGTAAATCGGCTAAAGAGTAGAGATAATTTTGCATCACACAGAAGCGTCACAGCGGGGAACTGGGGACGTTTCAAGGGGAGCTCAGCAACGTTGGGGAACGTTACTGGGACAACAAAAAAGCCAACGGCATGCCGTTGGCTTTTTTGCGTTGGTGCATCATCATTAGTCGGTGTCAGGAATACTATTTGTCGTTGGTGGTGCCGAGTATTGGCACCGTAGTGGGCACGATTCTCAAGCCAAGTAGCCCACTTGTCTCGAGAACTCGGCCTTGTTGTAAAGCGACCAAGAATGTCGCTTTACAACAATTTCACCACGGTGCCAAAGTCGGCTCCGCGCCGCTATGATTGCGAAAACTGCTTACGAAAGTCCTTTAGCTGGTTACTACCACGTTCCAGTCGAGCATTGCCAATAATTGATATACTGGTTAGCCTAGCTGATAATTGGTCACATAGAAGCGCGATGCCACTATCTTTGCAGAACAGATGATTACTGAAACTCTGACAGCTATCAGAAATTTTGAATAATTGACGAAATCATGTCATGAGCAATTATCCATAGACGGCAAGCAATTGATGTATCATGCACGAAATATACATAGCAATTACCCACAACATCAGCGCAGTGGAGCCGGTTTGTGGCACCGTGGTGTCGTTGGTGTTAGCCAGCGTTTCTCAGCTGGGTTACACCAAGGCCGAGCTCCGGAGATGCACGTGGGCTTCGTGTAGCTTCGGAGTCGTGCCCACTACGGTGCCACGGTACCGGCGGAACGGAGCGGCCAGTAACAACCAGCGATATCGGCGGAGCAGAGCGGACATCAACGACAAAAAGACAGGTTCTCCTCAAACGAGAACCTGTCTTTTTATCGTGCCGATGCCAGGTACCACGCGTAGAGCGCTTGGGCTTGGTCGGCGGGGATGTAACGGAGCTCGATTTCCTGATTGTGGTTGCCGTGGCGGACGTTAACGGCGAGGTGCGCCAGGTTGTGCTTGGGCAACCAAACGGACCAGGTGAGTTTCATCGACTGAATCTGGTCGCGGGGAACGAAAAAGGTTTCGCGAGTCCAGAAGTGGCCAGTCTGTAGGACTAGCAGCTGGTCGTTCAGCCGAGTGCCGCCGGTGTTATGGCCGGCGAATAGCCCCTGTAAAATGGCGATGGGCAGGAGCAACAGGCTGAGGAGCCCCCAGGGACGCAGGAACAGGCATAGCAACAGAACTGGCAAAGCCACGAACAAAACGGCGTTGCGGCAGAGCAGCCAGCGGCCCCACGGCGTGACCTTCAGGTCGGTCAGTGTCGGAGCACTCGCGGGCACCCAATCGATGAACGGGTGCAACGTGGGGTACAGGGCCTGTTGGTCAATCGCCGGGAGGATGACCAGGTCGTGGTCATTATCACCGGTTGCCGCTTTGGAGGCCAACAGAACCTGGATGGTCTGGATGTGGAGCCACTGTCGGAGAATGTTTTGCTTACAGCGCACGGCCTGGACCCGGTCCAGCGGCGCCGAGATGGTGTTGCGTTGGAAGAAACCCTTGGCAATCTGCAGGTGGTCGCTGGTACTGGTCAGGGTAAAACGGTAGTAGCGGATCAGGACCCAGAGGTAGGCGATGATCCAGGCTACTAGCAGGACCAGGACCACACCACCAACGATGAGGGGCAACGCGAAGTGGGCCGCGTCGTCGATCAGCGAATCGGTCAGCTTATGTGGTAGCTTGCCATAGAGCCAGAGTAGGGCGACCAGTAGGGGGATGACCCCGGTGCTGGTCAGAGCGAACAGCGATAACGCGTGATGGTCGATGACGTAACTGTGTTCAACGGGGCCGTCCGGTACGGCGACCGTTTCGGACGGTGTTGCTGGTACGGGTTCAGCCGCCGCGGTCGTTGGGGCCGGTTGCGGACCCAATTGCGCGGCCTGTCGGTAATCTTCGATGGTATCGGCGACCGTGGTCGGGACCGCACGGAGTTTGACTTCGGGTTCGCCGTCCTGGTGACTGGCGGTTTCAATCTGAAGCGTCTCCAGGTGGAAGGGCCGCAGGTAGAACCACTGCTTGCGTTGGACCGTTTGTAGGCGGGCGTAAGGAATATGCCGGTGATGTCGAACGAAGATCCCCGAGTGGACCACGATGGCGGTCGGGGTGATTAAGTAGGTCACGCTGAACCATTGCAATAACGGCCAGATGAGCAGCCAGACTAGGACCACCAGCACGGCACCGGTCCGGAGTAGCGGCGAGAGGCTGGCCCACTGCCAGACCACTAGGATGATTAAAAACCAGTAGTCTTTCAGCTGCTTGGCAGTGTGGTCGACGTAGCCTAACGGATGGGTATGCTTAGGCTGGGTCATGGCGCGCCTCCTGGGCCAGCCGCATGATTTGGTCACGCAGGGCCTCCGCCACCGTGAGCTCGAGCCCCTCGATGGTGTGGCTGGTGGCCGCGGTCGCGACGGTGACCTGGGTCAACTTTTGCCATTGAAGCAACGGTCCGGCGTTTAGGGTGACGTTTTGGACCCGGGCAATCGGGATGGCAACGCGTTTCTTGAACAGCCAACCGGATTGCATTTCCACGGCCGTTGGGGTGATTTGGTAACGCGTGAACCGGTAGCGGTAGGGTATCAGGCCGAATTCAATGACCGGTTCGATGACCGTCAGGATGCCGCCGAAAACGGCTAGCCAGACGGTCCAGTGCCAGTATAGGTGGGCGAGCCACAGGAGCCCGGTGATCACTAGGAGGGCCACGATACTACCTAGGGCGCTATAGCCCCAGATGCGCTTGATGCGCGGGGGTAACTGATGGGTATTGGTTTGCATAAAGGTAAAAACTCCTCTCCAGGGATATGTCTAGTGTAGCAAGCCAGTCGGGGCCGAACAACCAGTAAGGCCGAAAATTATCCTATCCCCGCCATCCGGGGAGTCAAACGTTTAACGAAAACGCTACCGAAAAAAACGGCATTGACGAACGAAATTTCAGTCCGTATAATACGTTCTAACAACCAAATAGTCCTTTTAAATTAGTCCCGTGAGGCTAAGAAGGGTGCGGTGGACGCTGGAGTTTTTCTAGCGACTAGCGGCCGACATTCTCACGGAATTCGGCCGCTTTTTTCATGGCCGTGTGGTTGAAAAAACGAGTTGGAGGAATTTTTTCATGGCACAAATCTACGTTGCAAGTCCGTTCTTTAGTCCCGAACAAGTCGACCGGGTGACCCGGCTGGAACAAGCGCTCAGCGCCAACCCAACCGTCAAAGACTTTTACTCACCACGGCTGCACCAAGACGCGCAGGCCGAACAGTTCACCAAGGCGTGGGCGACCGAAATCTTCCACCGCGACATGGACCAAATCGCCGCGGCTGACGTGATTGTCACCGTGTTGGACTTCGAAGCCAAGAATCTGGATTCCGGGACGGCCTACGAGCTGGGGGTTGCCACCATGCGTAACCTGCCAATCTTGGCCTTACAAGAGAAGCCAGAAGCGGTCAACTTAATGATCACCGAAAGCCTGCACTACTACACCAAGCAAGCTGAGGATTTTGCGACGTATGACTTTACCACCATGCCGAAGGGCGATTTTGTTGGGGAGATTCTGTAGGAAGTAACCACAAAAGAAAGGTGAGCGAGCATGGCACAAGAGGTTAAAACGACGGCGCACAGAGAGGCGTCAGCAACGTTTGGACACGTCGAGTCGATTCCCCGGGAGAACCGGCGGATGTCGAATTGGGATCTGTTTGCGACGTGGATTGGGGCAAACGCGAATAACGGAACTTGGTATATCGGTGGGGTAATCGCCGCCTGCGGGCTGGTGACCGCCTCGACGACCTTGATTATCGTTGGTGTCATTTCGTACCTCTTATTAGCAGCGGCGAGTTACATGGGCTACCGGACCGGGTTACCGGCGATGGCCCTGACGCGCGCGTCATTTGGTCTGCGGGGGAGTTTTATCTCGTCGATCATCAACGTCGTGCAGTTCATCGGGTGGGCTGCGGTCAACACGTTTATCGCGGCGACCTCCATTAGCTACATTTTTGGCGAGTTATTCGGCTGGCCACTCTACGGAAAGCCCGGGGGAACCTTCGGACTGATCGTCGGGATTCTGATTATGAGTGTGTTGCATTTATTGAGTATTTCCATGGGCGAACGGTCGGTTCGTCTGATTGAACGCATCGGCATCATCCTGGTGGTAATCTTCGTGCTGTGGGAATCCGTGGTAGTCTTCCGCACGGTCTCCTTCCACGACATCGTGAGCTGGCAACCGCCCCACGCCCTACGGATGACCTCCGGGGTCGCGGCCGATACTCTGGCCGCCTTTAACCTGGCTTGGGTCACGGCGGCGTCGGACTTTAGCCGGTTCACGGCCAAGAAGTCGGCGGCCACTACGGCGTCCTTCTTCGGTGCCAACTTCGGCCTGTTCTGGTTCGCCTTCATCGGGCTGTTCGCGACGATTGGAACGGCGGTTACGCTGAACCACTTCGACCCGAACAACTCCGACCCTAGTACCGTGGCCGCTAAGCTTGGGTTGGGCGTGCTGGCCTTACTGGTCATCGTCTTGACCAGTACCACGGCCAACGCGGTCAACTTGATGTCGGCCGGCTCGGCGCTGACCAACATGGTCCATAAATTGTCGTTGAACGTCAGCCTCTGGATTGTGACCCTGGCTGCCACCGCAGTGACTTTTATCCCGGTCTACCTGGATAGCTTCCTCGATGTGTTCGAGACCTTCTTGAACGGAATCGGGATGTTCCTGGGGCCGGAAATTGCCATCTTCCTGGTGGACTACTTCTTCTTGAAGGGGAAGCAGTATCATCTGAGTGAGTTCACCAAGGTCAAGGGCGCCTACTGGTACAGTCACGGGGTCAACTGGATCGCCGTAGCGAGCTGGTTGCTAGGAGTCGTGGCTTACTGGAGTTTGAAGCAGGTTGCGCTGGTGTCGACCACGGTCGGCGCCACCTTCATCGCGATGACCATCACGGCCGTCATTTACTGGCTGGGGATGCACTTCACACGTTCGCAGGCAGTATCGGCCAAAGCGTAAGGTACACAAACGTCTCGTCACTCCCGGTAGTGGCCCGTTCGACGGTAACGGTTAGGCATACCAGGCACGGCAACGCACCGTGCTTGGGGATGGTGACCGGTGACGGCGGCGGAGTCCTAGCGGTCGCAACCAAACCAAAGGATGTTGCCTGAGGATGATACGGAAATCAGAAAAAGCGTGCTTCGCCCAACCTTGCGGTGGCGAAGCACGCTTTTTTGCGATGACTTAATTTTTAAACCAATGGGCAATGGACGGCCAACTCTCATGGTTGACGATTACCCGCGGCGTTTCGTTTAGGTTCGTCGTATCGGTCACGATACCGGTGTCCAGCGTGGCGACCCAGGCCAGCCGCTGCTGAGCTAGGAAACCATTGATGGCGTCGGTTCCGGAACCGTAGGGAAAGGCAAACGAATCGGCATGGTAGCCGGTGTGCTTGGTCAGTTCCCGGTTGGAAAGGGCAAAATCACGTCTAAATTTCCCAGAATAGTGTGGTTGCATGAAGACCGGTTGCATGTGGGCGTTCAGGTGATGCAGATTGTGCGTGTGAAGTCCCAGCGTCATCCGACCATTGGTGGTCTGGCGAGCCCGGTTGATTTGCGACCAGGTCGCCAACTGGGTCCCTTCTCGGTAGTCCCCAGTGTTCCCCGTAATAATGAAGGCGGTGAAGGGGAACTTGTACTTGTTCATCACGGGGACGGCGTGGTCCAGGACGGTCCGATCGATGTCGTCGAAGCTCAAGACGGCGTACTTGCCGTGAATCGGTTTGCCGGATTTAACCATCCGGGACATAGTGTCGGCCCGGATGACCTTGACCCGGTGCTTGTGCAGGTAGGCCATCTGTTGTGCAAATTGATTGGCCGGCACGTTAAACTCGTGCAACTGGGAGTTCGGTGACAGGTCGCGAATCAATTGGGTGGACCAGTCGTTCCCAAGGATGCGGTGATAGCACAGGACCATGATGCCGTTTTGCATCTTTTCATAGCGGGGTGGTAGGGCGTAACTTTCCTTCTGGGCGGTCTGCTTGACCGCCTGTTGGTGGACGTTCCAGCCAATCCCGAAGATGATGACCACCAGGATCCCAATCAGCAGGCCCCGTCGTAGCCGGCGGCTCATCGGTGGCCGCCTTTCTGACTCAGACGGTACCAGCGCCACCCACAGAAGATGGGTGTCAGAACGGCCAGAATACCGATGAATAGTAGAAGCTGGCTGTCCCCGTGGACCTTCAGGTTAAACAATAGGTACAGACTCACCAGGGAATCACTGTACCAGCCCAAGCCGAAGCCCAGGTTGGCCAACACGACTAGTGCGATGAATCCCCATAAAACGACCAAGATGACTCCCCGGGTCCCTCGGCTCCGCCAGGTGGTGTCCCGTCGGATAATTGGTGAAAACTTGTCCTCTCTCTTCTCCATGTTTCTATAACCCCCGATCTGGACTCCGCCAAGTTCCGGTGCGTTGCGGGTTGACCAGGTAAGAGCCAATGGCCATCAGGCAACTCACCAGGTTGATGAGCCAGTAGTACAAGACGTAAACGGGCACCAGCAGTAGCTCGGGTCCGGCCAGTTGTGCGGTTTGCTGAGAAGCCAGGAAACCCAAGGTGAACTGGATGCCGTTTAGGACGAACATTAAGACTAACAGGTTCCCGTCTAATGATAATGCGTGTAGGAACACTAATTGGAATAGGTACGCTAGCATTCCGAAGGCGGTCAGTAGCGCCCAAACGTTGCTGACAACGGATTCCAGGAGTAACCAGCGTTGGCCCAATGGTGCGGTGAACAGCCCCCGAAAGTTGGTAATCAACACCTCGAGGCCTCCCCGGGCCCAGCGTTGACGTTGTTTCAACAATCCTTGAAGGTGTTCGGGAACCAAAATCCAGCAGATGGCCTGTGGTTCGTAGGCGACTTTCCAGTGACTGCGGTACATCCGCCAGGTGATGTCGATGTCTTCGGTCATGACGGCGGGATTCCAGCCATGAACATCGTCTAATGCTTCCCGGCGAAAGGCGACCAGTACACCAGAGACCGTGGTGATGCTCCCCGTTAAGTAGGACTGTGCCTTCTTGATCAGGTCGATCACGGCCACGTACTCCAGCAGCTGTAAGCGACCTAGCAGACTCGTACGGTTTCGCACCACCGGCTTGCCGGTGACGGCACCGTAGTCGGGACGTTCAATCAGGGTGGTAATCAGCTGGTCGACCGCGTCGGGTGCCAGTAAGGAATCGGCGTCGATGGCCATGATGAAGTCCCCCTGGGCCACCTGATACCCCTGGTTGAGGGCGTTCGCTTTCCCTTGATTCACAGGAAGGGAAAGCGTGGTCATGGTCAACTGTGACGCCCATTGCGTTTTGAGCTGGGCCATAAGGTCACGGGTGGTATCCGTACTATGGTCGTCGATCAAGATGACTTCATAGTTGGGATAGTTCAGGTTGGCCAAGGAGGCGACTGCCGTTTCCAAGGTGTCGCTTTCGTTGTGTGCTGGGACCAAGATGGAGACCAACGGCGCCGTTTCAGCGGTCAGCGTCACCCGGCGTTGCCGTTGGTGGCGGCGAAAAAGGCCAAAAAACAAACTACCCGTAATCCAGATGACCGACACAAAGATTGGGTAGCCGATGACAAAAAAAGTATTCAAATTACTGAGCCACATGGTATGTTCTCTCTCCCCTGTTCTTAAATATCGATAACATTAACCAGTCTGGAACAGAGCATAGCATGGATAGCGTTTTCCGAAATAGCCCTGGTTTGAATCATAAGGAAAACATAAACTTTTGCGGCGTAACCATTTTATTGGTGGGTACGTTGCCGAGTGACCCGATGCGTCGGAAGTGTGCCGACGTGGTAAAATAAGGATGGAAAAACGCATAGGAGGGTGATTGAATGGGTCAAAAAGTTGAAACTTTACCATTAATCGAACAGTTAGTCGCCGGTAAGCACGTGACGCTAACGTTGGCGGATGGTCGTCAGGTTCGCATCGCGCCAGAAATCGTTTCTGGACGGTTAACGGGCAATTACCTGAGTAGCGTGTTGCCAGCCGTTCGGTACGATGATCCCCGAATTATTTTAAAGGAAACGCTGACGGCGCTTGATGTTCAACATGCGGTCGTCACCGATGTTGCCTAGTTTGGGTGAGTGAACACCGTGTCAGCCCTCGGTCTTGGTGGCCGGGGGCTGTTACTTATTATCGTTGATGAGGACCGCACATGATCATGGGGGAGTGAGCAGTGTGAAGATTGATGATGCGATGCTAACGTCGAAAGCGACGCGTAAGATTCGTTTGCTAACGTTTATTAATGACCAAGGGGGCCATTTTAACTTAGCGGACTTTGCCACGAGTACGACGGAGAGCTACTCGCAAGCATACCACGTTTTGTTGAATCTCCGGGCCGATCTTTTGAAGTTGGCACCGGCGACGGAATTAACCAAGGATGCGTTGGAGACCACGGTCACGCCGGATGAATACCGGCACTGGCTGTACATCAACAGCATTCCGTATCAAGCCATCCTGACGACGTTGACGCATCCCGAGCAACGGGCCCAGGATGTTTGTGACGCCCACGGAATTAGCCTGTCAACGTTCAACCGGCGGATGCGGCCGATGCGTGAACAATTAGCCCAGTATCAACTTGAGTTGACTACGAATCCTTTGCAGATAGTGGGTAACGAGGCGTTGATTCAGCTACTATATTTGACGATATTTACGACGACCATGACCACTTTAACGGAGTTACCGCCCGTTCCACAGGCGTATCGACCACTGGCCACGGCGATTCGGACCACCTACACGGGGAGCCAACTTTACTGTGACTCACCGGGATTGGCGGAACACCGGGAGATGTTACTGACGATTTGTTTGTTGCGGCTTTCGCAGGATCACCGGTACGCCCCGCTCCGGTTACCGTTAGCTCATTTAACGGACTTACGAGCGTTGGCACGGCACTTCCAGCAACAATTGGGCGATTCGCCCAAGGCCGTCCTAACGGAACTGGCGACGCTGGACTATCTGATGACCAGTTCGCCGTATTTCGTGCGGTCACTTCAACCGAATAGTCTGAAACGGCTTTTCCACGGCCTGCAACAGCGTTTGCCAGATTATGAGTTGGCGCCTGGTGTGGTGGAACTTGCCGACTATGCGACGGGGGACAACTGGTTCGCCAACTGGTTGTTTTCCCTGTGTCAATTCATGTTGCTATTCCGGGTGGATCCGTTATTGCGACCGGAAATTACCACGCTCTACCGGGCGACTGACACATCTACGGCGGCAGCGGCTTCGTTGGCGAACAGCATGGCCCGCTTGTATCCACAGATTATCAACAGTAGTGATCTTCGGCTGGTCCAGAACTACCTGAGTAAATACACTAACGGGTTGAACCTGACGGCGGCGAAAGTTGAGATTCTGGTCTCCTACGACATGGTCGGGGTGACCACGGACGTCTTTAACCGGTTGCTGGGTGGGGTGGTTCACCTGCAAATTTTGTGTGACCAGATGGTAATCGACCCCCAGAAACGGTCGAACTACATTGTCATGTACGGCACCGACGAGTTAGCAGCAGCGTTTGCCAGCGAAAACCACCTGGAGACGTTCCACTGGATTAAGGAGTTGGAATACGGTGAGAACCTTGATCGCCTGATTCGGACTTTGCGCCACCACGATTTGTCCTTGTTTGCGTTAGATTTTCAACACGCCGACTAAGTTCGGACTACGCCATCGTCAGCGACGTAGTATACTATAATGTAAGCGGATTCATAAAGTGCAATGGCACGCCGCTATGGGCTGACATGAATTGGCCATTAATTTTTGAAGATATTGGAGTGAAGACGATGGCAGAGCAGGATGATTTGAACAAGCTGATGGCGATTTATGAGATGATTACGCACTGCTACAATCAGCCGCTGGCCAGCTTGACGCTTAATCTGCCACAGTGTCAGCTGCTGGGATACGTTGCAGTCGAGCATTTGTCGGTGGCCCAAGTCGCGGATAAGCTGGGATTTTCGGCCACGCGAACCTCTAACTTGGTGGTCAGTCTGTGCCGCCGGGGATATCTAAGCCAGCATGTGGCAGATGATGATCGCCGACGCCGGTACCTAGCGTTGACGGCTAGGGGGCAGGCACAGTTACAGGTTATCCAGCACCAGCTACCGGCGACGCTACGGCAGACACTGCGGGACCTCCAGGCGGCGGCTGAATGAGACTGAGATGTAAGATTGGTCGGCGAAGGCGCCGGCCTTTTTTAATGATAAGGTTGCCTAGCAGAGGAGGAGCACACGGATAAAACCCAATTTTCGAAGAGATATTTCGTGTTTTGACCCCCGAATGGCCCCAATATTAATAGGATAATAAACGCGAAAACGGTGTTAACGTGGTGGGACCGGTCTTTGACGAAAAAGTGCTTGATGGGGCAATCAAAAAAGCCTGTGAAACGCCGGTAAAAAGGCATTTACAGGGTAGAACTCTCCGGTATAATGATGAAACATTAGGAAATAGGGGAGTGGAAAAGATGACAGATAACGTGTCAAAAAGCACGCTGGAAAAGTCGGGGGGCTTGACCAGCTACGCAAACGGACCATCGCTAGAAGAAATTAACGCGACGGTGACGATACCCAAAGAAAAGGGGTTTTGGAAAAACCTGATTGCTTTCTCAGGTCCGGGGGCCTTGGTCGCGGTGGGGTACATGGATCCAGGAAACTGGGTAACGTCAATTGGTGGGGGTGCACAGTACGGGTACCTCTTAATGTCGGTGATCTTGATTTCCAGTTTGATTGCGATGTTGTTGCAATACATGGCGGCTAAACTGGGCATTGTGACGCAAATGGACTTGGCCCAGGCAACGCGGGCCCACACCACTAAACGTATCGGGTTCGTACTCTGGATTGTGACCGAGTTGGCGATTATGGCCACGGATATTGCCGAAGTGATTGGGGGCGCCATTGCCCTCCAATTGTTATTCGGGATTCCGTTGATTATCGGGGTCGCCCTAACGGTTTTTGACGTCTTACTTCTATTATTACTGACGAAATTAGGTTTCCGAAAGATCGAAGCCATTGTCATCTGTTTGATTGCGGTGATTCTGGTGGTCTTCGCTTACGAGGTCATTATTGCGCAACCTAACATGGGCCAGGCCGTGGCTAACTTTGTGCCCCAAGCGCAGATTCTCCATCCCGGTCAGTTGACCATGGCCTTGGGAATTGTGGGGGCCACAGTGATGCCGCATAACTTGTACTTGCATTCGTCGATTGCGCAGACCCGAAAGTTTGACCGAAACGATCCGGCCGAAATGCGCCGAGCTGTGAAATTCACCACCTGGGACTCCAATATTCAGTTGATAGGTGCGTTCGTCATTAACTGCCTCCTGTTACTTTTGGGTGCTGCCCTGTTCTTTGGGAAAAACGCCGACCAACTGGGGACTTTTGGTCAACTTTACAGCGCCTTACAAGATAATAAGCTGGCGGGAGCCGTGGCGTCACCGTTCCTATCGACCCTGTTTGCCGTCGCGCTCTTGGCTTCGGGCCAGAATTCGACGATAACGGGAACCCTGACCGGACAGGTCATTATGGAAGGGTTTATCAACCTGAAGATTCCGATTTGGGTCCGGCGCCTGGTTACCCGGTTACTCTCGGTGGCCCCGGTCATTATTTGTACAATCATCTACGGGGGGAGTGAGTTGGCCTTGGATCGATTATTGGTCAATTCCCAGGTCTTCTTGTCGATTGCCCTGCCGTTCTCGATGATTCCGCTGACGATTTTCACGTCCTCGAAGAAGATTATGGGTGAGGAGTACGTGAACAAAAAGTGGATTACCTACCTGGCCTGGATCAGTACCATCGTCCTAACCATCCTGAACATTCAGATTGTTTGGACCAGCATTGCCGAGTTCTTCTAAACCAGCATTGACTTTTGACCGGTCTGCCGGTATCATCAAGGGCATAAGCGAAGAATCAGTTGAGTAGTGTGCTCGGCAACGGTCAAGAGATCCAATGGTGCTGTGAATTGGAACGTCCGATAACATGAATTACGCTGAGGAGCGGCCAAGTGATTGGCGGGTCATTCCGTTAACGATGACGAGAGGTTGTCTTGCGACAACAACTTGGGTGGTAACGCGGATTTTTAATTCGTCCCTGATGGCTTTGGCCATTGGGGACTTTTTTGTTTATATTTTAGGAGGAATAGACATGTCGATTATTGATGAACTGAAGTGGCGCGGTGCCATTAATCAACAAACTGACGAAGCGGGCTTGGCCGACCTCGTCAACGAAAAGGCGGTAGGTCTGTACGCCGGTATCGACCCCACGGGGGACTCGATGCACATTGGTCATTTGATTCCGTTCATGATTCTCAAACGGTTCCAGTTGGCGGGTCATCGGCCATACATTGTGATTGGTGGGGCAACGGGTTCGATTGGGGACCCATCTGGGAAGAAGGCCGAACGGGTCTTACAGACCATGGACCAAGTACGGCACAACCAGGACTGTTTGACGGCCCAGATGGAACACCTCTTTGGCCAAGATGGCAGCTTTAAGATTGTGAACAACTACGACTGGCTGTCTAAGCTGAGCCTATTAGACTTCTTACGCGATTACGGGAAGCTGTTTAACGTCAATACCATGTTGAACAAGGAAATCGTTGCATCGCGGTTGGAAGTCGGTATCTCTTACACCGAGTTCACGTACCAGATTCTCCAATCAATCGATTTCTTACACCTCTACAAGCACGAAGACGTCCAGTTACAGATTGGTGGCGCTGACCAGTGGGGGAACATCACGTCCGGTATCGACCTGATTCACCGGCAAGAAGGCTCGGACGCGAAGGTTTACGGCTTAACGATTCCCCTATTGTTGAAGGCTGATGGGACCAAGTTCGGGAAGTCCGAAGGCGGGAACGTCTGGCTCGACCCAGAAAAGACGTCACCTTACGAGTTCTATCAATTCTGGATCAACACGGATGACCGTGACGTGGTCAAATTCCTGAAGTACTTTACGTTCTTAAGCCAAGACCAGATTCAGACCTTGGCTGACGCCGTGGCGACGCATCCTGAGAAGCGGGAAGCCCAGACCCGGTTGGCTGAAGAGGTAACGGAATTCGTTCATGGTAAGCAGGCCGTTGTTGAAGCCCAACACATCACCAAGGCATTGTTCTCTGGAGATGTTGCAGATTTGACGGCTAGTGAAATTGAACAGGGGTTTAAGAATATGCCATCCGTGACGGTTACCAGTGCCAAGCAGGGGCTGGTTGAGTGGCTAGTTGACACTACCAAAATCGAATCTTCACGGCGGCAAGCGCGTGAAGATGTGACCAATGGTGCGATTCGCATCAACGGTGAAAAAGTGACCGATCCGGCCGCTGAAATTGACCCAACTAGCGCGTTCGATGGTAAGTTCGTCATTGTTCGTCGGGGGAAGAAGCGTTATTTCTTGGCCCGAGTTGCGGATTAATGATTAAAAATGAAAGCTCAGCTGACGAAATTTGTTAGCTGGGCTTTTTTAGCGTCAAAATAAAAGCGAACAGCGGAATTGATTTTAGGAGGGAACACACGGCCAATCCGTAACATTAACATTGGTTTCATGAAGATGATTTGTCTTTGAAAAAAGGTGTGTTTAATTTCATGTTTTTAGTTGACGTGGACGCTCGTGGTTGGTATTCTTATATACGTTGTCACGGCGCATCACCAACTAGACCAATTCAAACGATTGAAATTAGTTGTTGACAAGCGTGGCAATTAAATGATATATTAAATAAGCTGTCGCTTAGCGATTGGCTATCAACGAGAAACGTTGTTAAATCAAACTTCTTGTTGACATCACATCAGTAAGATGATATGATGATTAAGCTGTTAACGAAAGAAAACAACTTGGTAGACCTTTGAAAACTGAACATTGTTTCGACAAACCAAATATGTGTAGGGCGGTTTGAACATTAGGTTCAAACCCAAAGCAATATTTGCGAAGTCAATTCGCTTTAAAAATGTAACAACAATCGATGAGCTACAA
>DXGJ01000015.1 GCA_019113985.1 Candidatus Levilactobacillus faecigallinarum | reverse complement strand
CTTCTTCAATCAGTTGAAGAACTTTCGTAGGATTGCAACGCGTTATGATAAGCTCGCTCATGTTTATCTGGCTACGGTTTACATTGCCTCAATTTGCATCTTACTTAAGTAGTTTTCAGACGGACCCTAGTAAAAAGATAATTGGTTTCCGATGTGCTTAGCTATGTTGGAGACCAATTATTTTTGTATAAAATAAAAAGGTGCCACTTATCTCAAACTCTGGTATACTATTTGGATAAAAATTTCGTAAAATTACCGTTAGGACTTTGGGAGAAAAACCGATGACAGATTTAGTCTATCGAAACGTCATGCACGACCTTAAAAAGAGAATTCTCCAGGGGGAGTTCCCGACGAAAAAGTTACCGGATGAGCGTAGTCTGAGTGAAGCCTACGATGTCAGCCGGAGTACCATCAAACGGGCGATGGGGGTCCTGGTTGACCAGGGCATCGTCTTCAAAAAACGGGGATCGGGGACCTTTATTAATCCGCTCTACCTAAAAGACCAGTCGGCTTTCCGGTACGAGGGCAACAACCTGGGCATCACCGACAGCTTCCAAGTCAACGGGGAACAGCCGCAAATTAAGCTCCTAGACTACCGGGTCATTCCCGCTAGCCCAGAACTCCAACAGGATCTATTTCTGAGTGAGGCCGAGTTCGTTTATCAAATCAAACGCTTGCGCCTCTTCGATGACCACCCGGCAATTATTGAGACGGGGTACATTCCTATTAAGATTTTGCCAACGCTGACCGCCCAGGTGGTCCAGAACTCCATCTTTAGTTTTGTCCAAGAAGAGCAGGGGCGGGCCGTCAACAAGTCCTTCCTGTCAATCCGAGCCCAACCCTCGAACACCGAGGACCAACAGTTGCTCAAGCTTAAGGACGTTGAACCGGTTGGCGTCATGGAAGGCATCTTTTTCCTGGACGACGGCACCCCATTTGAGGTCTCCAATATGCATCTGCACTACAAGTATTTGAAGTATGGCACCTTCGTAAACCTCAACGAAGATTAAAAAATTGGCGTCTCACCGCGAATTCTAATTTCGGTTAGAATCCCCGGTGGGGCGCCTTTTTGCGCAGTCAAATTCGGAAGATAAAACGCCAGAAACTGAAATTGGACCGTATCAATTTGCTAAATAGTTGACTTTTCTCAAAATTTCCGTATGATAAAAGAATGTAAATTAGAAGTTATGTGATTTACGGACAACATTGTGACTTTTGATGTCAGTAAGCAAAACAGAAGGAGTGTAAAATTCATGGCAGTAGATTTCGATTCCAAGTCATACTTGGAAAAAGTTGACGCCTGGTGGCGCGCAACGACTTATCTCTCCGGTGGGATGATCTTCCTGAAGAGTAACCCACTGTTCTCAGTTACCAACACACCAATCCAAAAAGACGACGTTAAGGTTAAGCCTATCGGTCACTGGGGAACTATCTCCGGCCAAACTTTCCTTTACGCCCATGCCAACCGTCTGATCAACAAGTACGGTTTGAACATGTTCTACATTGGTGGCCCTGGTCACGGTGGCCAAGTTATGGTAACGAACTCTTACCTGGACGGCACTTACACTGATGCTTTCCCAGAAATCACCCAAGACCTTGAAGGGATGTCCCGTTTGTACAAGCGGTTCTCCTTCCCAGGTGGGATTGGTTCTCACATGACTGCCCAAACGCCTGGTTCCCTTCACGAAGGTGGAGAATTAGGTTACTCCCTTTCCCACGCAACTGGTGCTGTCTTAGACAACCCAGACCAAATTGCCTTCACCGTTGTTGGTGATGGGGAAGTTGAAACCGGCCCAGCAATGACCGCTTGGAACTCCATCAAGTTCTTGAACCCTAAGAACGACGGTGCCGTATTGCCAATCCTTGACTTGAACGGGTTCAAGATTTCTAACCCAACGCTCTTCTCACGGATGGACGACGAACACTTGACGAAGTTCTTCGAAGGTTTAGGCTGGTCACCACGGTTCATCGAAAACGATGATATCCATGACTACATGACTTACCATGAAAAGGCAGCTGCTGTCTTTGACCAAGCCATCGCAGACATCAAGGAAATCCAAAAAGACGCACGCGAAAACGGCAAGTACCAAGACGGCGAAATCGC
Source organism: Candidatus Levilactobacillus faecigallinarum (assembly GCA_019113985.1). Lineage (GTDB taxonomy): Bacteria > Bacillota > Bacilli > Lactobacillales > Lactobacillaceae > Levilactobacillus > Levilactobacillus faecigallinarum. The sequence continues at coordinate 17,397 of DXGJ01000015.1, read as the reverse complement.
TCCTTGGCCAGTTGTTCTTGCACGTCTGCCTAAGGGTTGGGGCGGTCCTACACACAACCCAGCCGGCGAACCAATTGAAAACTCCTTCCGTGCGCACCAAGTTCCACTTGGCTTGGCACAAAACAAGATGGACGAATTACCAGAATTCGAAGCTTGGATGAACTCATACAAGCCAGAAGAATTATTCAACGCTGACGGTACGTTGAAGGCCGAAGTCGCTGACTTTGCCCCTAAGGGTGACAAGCGGATGGCTGCCAACCCAATCGCCAACGGTGGTCGTCGTCGCGGCGAAAAGCCAGCGCTGTTAGACCTGCCAGACTGGAAGTCATTTGCCAACGACATCACTGCGGACAACCGTGGGACGAACTTGCCAGATGGTAACCAAAACATGGACATGAACGTGTTATCACACTTCTTCGCCGGTGTTGCTACGAAGAACCCATCTTCATTCCGGGTATTCGGCCCTGACGAAACCATGTCTAACCGTCTCTGGGAAATGTTCAAGATTACTAACCGTCAATGGATGAGTAAGGTCAAGGAACCAAATGACCAATACGAAGCACCAGAAGGTCGTATCTTGGATGCCCAATTGTCAGAACACCAAGCTGAAGGTTGGTTAGAAGCCTACACGCTGACTGGTCGTCAAGGGGTCTTCACTTCTTACGAATCATTCTTGCGCGTTGTCGACTCCATGATCACTCAGCACTTCAAGTGGATCCGTCAGGCTGCTGACGAAGACTGGCGCAATGATTACCCATCATTGAACCTGGTTTCCACTTCGACTGTGTTCCAACAAGACCACAACGGTTACACCCACCAAGATCCAGGTATCTTGACGCACTTGGCTGAAAAGAAGTCTGACTTCGTTCGCCAATACCTGCCAGCCGATGCCAACACGTTGTTAGCTGTCTTTGACCGTGCCTTCAAGGACCGTCAAAAGGTTAACCACATCGTTGCATCCAAGCAACCTCGTCAACAATGGTTCTCCGTATCAGAAGCCGAAGAATTGGCTACTGAAGGAATCAAGACCATTGACTGGGCTTCCACTGTTGCTGAAGGCGAAGATGCTGATATCGTCTTTGCTTCTGCCGGTGTTGAACCAACCATCGAAACGTTGGCTGCTGTTGACTTGATCAACGATGCTTTCCCAACTGTTAAGATGCGTTACGTCAACGTTGTTGAATTAGACCGTCTTCAAAAGAAGAACGGCCCTCTGAACGGCGAACGTGCCTTGAACGATGCTGACTTCAGCAAGTTCTTCGGCGCTTCTGGCACCCCAGTTGTCTTCGGCTTCCACGGTTACGAAGACTTGATCGAATCCATGTTCTACGAACGTCAACACTTAGGCTTACACGTTCATGGTTACCGTGAAGATGGTGACATCACCACGGCTTACGACATGCGTGTGTACTCCGAACTTGACCGTTTCCACCAAGCAAAGGATGCTGTTAGCGTCTTAGTTGCTAAGGGTGTAATTGACGAAGCCGCCGCTAAGGCCTTCGACAAGAAGATGGATGACATCTTAGCTAAGCACTTCAAGGTTACCCGTGACGAAGGTCATGATATTGAAGAGTTTACGAAGTGGCAATGGACGCCATTGAAGAAGTAATTCTTCAAAATTAAATCCTGATTTAACAAAAAGTCTGAGGCAGTTTGCCTCAGGCTTTTTTGCGCGATAAATGTTAGGTGGTAATTGGTCGATGAGCCAATTATTTTAATAGTGGATACTTGTTAATTGTGAAAATTTGATAGATTTATTATAGACATTAACTTATAGTAGAAGGTAGATACTTTAGCGAATGATAGCGGAAACAATCTGGCCATTTGTCTATTGGTCGAGGTACGACAAATCGATTTACATAGGAGTTGATCGCATGACTTGGTCCAACTGGTATGTGCCACCATTCTTTACCAGTATTTTCTTCGTGTTGGGGGTCATTACCCTGTACTGGTCGTTCTTCACTTGGGTGACCCGGAACCTCCAGAACCGTCGGAAGCAGCTTGACCTGAAAAAGGCCCAAGCTATCCTAGGTATCCTGTGTGCGGTGGTCCTGATTTTTAGCATCCAGCTTTTGGTCCGGGATAGTCCGCTCTCTTGGGCGTTCACCAACTTCCAACTTTTGATTCTAATTTTCATTGCCTATTTTCTGCAAGTCTGGTTACCGTATTGGGGCATCATCTTAGCGGGGATTGCCTTCATGCTGATGAACGGTAACATTGATCAGCCGCTCTCTTGGTTCTATACCGTCGTTTACGGGAGCTTCTACGCCGTTTCGTACCTCCAGAGTGTGCGGATGTGGCCGCGGCCGTTCCTCCGATATCTGGTCACCGCCGTTGCGTTTGGCTTGCCCCTCTGGGCGATTGTGTACCTGCGTTTTCACTTATCCTGGCAGACCATCGCCGAGGAGATGATTAGTTACCTGGTACTGGCAACCCTGATGTATGGCTTCTTCATGATTCAGAACCGCGACCAACGCATCAAAGACCGACTTTTCCAGGCAGCCAACTGGGACGCGCTGACCCACGTGAAGAACTACGCGGCGTTTGACCGGGAAATCAGCTACCAGTTTCAACACTGTGTCAGCCATCACCGCCACCTGACCATGATTATGTTCGATATCGACCACTTTAAGCACATCAACGATACATACGGCCATTTAGCTGGCGACGAGGTCTTAAAGGCGCTGGGCAAAGACGTTTCCACGTTGCTGCGGCAATACGGAACCGGCGTGACCCTGTTCCGGACCGGGGGCGAGGAGTTCAACGTGGTCCTGCCTAACGTTAAGTTGGCGCAGGCCCAGGAGATTGCCCAGGCCATCTTTGATGCCGTGGCCGAGCAGAAGGTCACCTACAATGAGGCGACGATTCAGATTACTCTGTCGATGGGTGTCTCGGAGTTGAACGCCGAGGATGGTAGTCCGTTAGCCCTGTACAAGCGGGTCGACAGTAACCTGTACCAGTCCAAGAAGAATGGGCGGATGCAGATTACGGCGGATGTCCGGTAGATGCATCACCGAAGTCGTGACCGTGATTCCCACGGTGGCGGCTTTTTTTCGCCCAAATGGGGACAAAAGTGTAGAATGTAGGGTAACGAACAATGGGAGGTGGCGTCATGACGCCAGCAAAATTTAGTACCGGACGGGTGCAGGTCAACAAGACCATCGCCGAGCTCCGTGAGATGGGGAAGGCTGCCCGCAATAAGGTCACCTTCGAGGAGCTGGGGCAGTTCACGCCGACCGGCCGGGACAGTCAACAGATGATGGACCAGGTTCGGCAACTCCTGATTCCCGAGCTATTACCCCAACGGACCAAGTTGATGGGGGCCTCGGCCTTCGCCTTTTTCCGCGGGACCGCCGAATTGATGGAGGCCGACCTGGATCAGCAGCCCAACTCCGGCATCAAGACGTTTACCTGTGGCGACGCCCACATCGGGAACTTTGGTTTTTATGCGTCCCCCGAGCGGCGGCTGCTTTTTGATTTGAACGACTTCGATGAGGCCGGTATCAATCCCTGGGAGTGGGACTTAAAGCGTCTGCTGGTCAGCGTGTTGCTGGCGGCCCAGGCCAACGACTTCAAGGAAAAGAAGATTAAGGAATTTCTGCCCAAGGTGGTCGCCAGCTACCGCAAGAGCATCAAGCAGATGTTCGAGCAGACCACGCTGAACCGCTTTTATCCCACCAGCGACGTTGAACAGATCATCCAGGCCAGTGCCCTGGACGTCGATAGCTCAAAGCTCCTGATGAACCTGATCAACCACGCCAACAAACGTGACTCCGAGCAGGTAGTCCGCAAGTTTACCACGCTAGACGTGCGGGGCGGCCTGTGCTTCCGTGAGAACGCGCCCCGGACCACCCACGTGGACGATGACTTCACCACCCACGTGAACGACTACTTCACGGCCTACCGGCAAACCCTGCGGCCGGACGTGAACCTGTTACTGTCGCAGTACCACATCACCGACGTGGTCCGGCACAGCGTCGGGGTCGGTAGCTTTGGGTCACGCTGTTATCTGATTCTCCTAACGGCCATCGACGGCTCGCACCTGGTTCTCCAGGTCAAGGAAGCCCTACCGACCCGGCGGCAGGGGAGTCAACGGGCGACCCGCATCACCGCGGACTTCGAACGAACCGAGGGTCAACGAATCGTCGACTCACAGAAGATTCTTCAGTCGGCCTCCGACGTGTTCTTGGGCTACTTTGCCGGGAGTGAGCGGAGCTTCTATGTCCGCCAGTTCCGCGATATGAAGGAATCAGTCAACCTAACGCAGTTGGACTGGGACCAGTTCCAGACCTACGCCAACACCTGCGCTTGGACCCTGGCGATGGCCCATTCCCAGAGCCCGACTGCGGCCATGATTCGTGGTTATATCGGCAGTGGCAAGACTTTCGACAATCAGCTGGCGGCCTTCGCCTGGGCTTACGCCAAGCAGGTCCAAGCAGATTACACCGCCTTTTGTCAGTACCGGTTAGCGGATGTATAAATTACGAAAGTTAACGGTCGTCACCTCACGAGTAGTGAGGCGGCGGCCGTTTTTAGCAAAATCCGGTGTGGCGGCGAAAAGGGCGAGCTAAATCCTTGCCTTCGAGTGCACTCGAAGGTCTAAAGTGGTGGTTAACATCAGTACTTACAGGAGGCAAATACATGACAGCATTAACCGATACCTATCAATTAAATAATGGCGTTCAGATTCCCAAGATTGGCTTTGGTACCTGGCAAACGCCGGCCCGGCAAGCGAAGCAGGCGGTCCTAGACGCCTTAGCGGTCGGCTACCGGCACATCGATACCGCGTTAGTCTACGGCAATGAGCGCGAGGTTGGTGAAGGCGTTCGAGCGTCGGGTCTTCCACGTGAGGACGTTTTCGTGACCTCAAAGCTCCCGGCCGAGACCAAGACCTATCAGGGAACGTTGGATGATTTTCAGACGACACTGGATAACCTGGACTTGGGGTACCTGGACCTTTACCTGATTCACGCGCCCCAGCCCTGGGCCGAAAATGGTGCGGACTACGACCGGGAGAACCGCGACGTTTGGCGGGCGATGGAGGAACTCTACCGTTCAGGCAAGGTCAAGGCCATCGGGGTCTCGAACTTCGACCAGCACGATTTAAAGAACATCGCGGACCACGCCGAGGTACAGCCGATGGTCGATCAGATTCAGTACTACGTGGGCTACACGGAACCGGGTATCACGGCCTACGCACAGGACCACGACATCCTAGTCGAGGCCTATTCGCCATTGGCGACCGGGGCATTGTTGCAGAACGTCCAACTCCAGGCCATGGCGGACAAGTACGGCGTCAGCCTGGCCCAGTTGGCGATTCAGTTTGTCGTTCAAAACGGTGTGTTGCCACTACCCAAGGCTACGCACAAAGACCACATCGAGAGTAACGCCCAGTTGGACTTCACCATCGATGCGGCCGATATGGCCAGTCTGAACCAGGCCCGCGATACCACCAGTACTTGGCATTTTCACTAAGCTTATCTAAGCGTCTCGTCGCAACTCTGGCGGGGCGTTTTTGGTCGGAAAGGAGCCAACGTGACATGGCAAAATTACACCAGCAAACGACTTATCTGCTACGGGGCGTTCAGTTCCTGAGTGACGGGGTGATTCGGCTGCTTAACCTGAGCTTGTACCTGGCGGTGAGTTTACTACTCTCCGGAGCTCGACTTGTGAGCCGTCATCCGAACCATTAAAATAAGAAGATGAAAAACGCGCCAAACCACGTTAGGTTTGGCGTGTTTTTTCGTCCGTCAATAGAAGGACCCGTCACTGGTCGCCCTGATAGAGGGCCTCAAATGCTTCGTGATAGTCCTGGTAGGAGCAGGCTATGGCCGCCTGAAATTCAGCATCGGCGAGTGTTGTAGGGGCCTTGGTAGCCAGTAAACCACTAGTCGTGGGCGGTTAGGTTAAGCTTGGCAACGCGTTCACGGGGGAGGGCGATGGCCAGTGAATCGCCAACGTTGACGACCGTTCCGGTTGGCATTACGTTATCAGTCATAATCATCATTCTTTCAGTCGTTTACAAGCAGAAAACCACGAGTTTAAGAAAACACAAGTTAAAAGGACTAGGCCAACCGGATATGATAAAGTCCAGGATTTACAGGGCTTTCAAGACCCCTAATCACCGCTATGACGGGTGGAAACACCTGGTTCGACCAATTCCGCCAAAACTGCCTCTTTTCATTCAACAATAAATTGGTATACTCGTAAATGGATGAACAAATAATTAGATGGGGGTTGGGGAGATGTCTAGATACACCTGCCAGGATTACCAAACGGATAATCAGGTCGTGGCCGAAATCCAACGACGACCGAACCGGGTGCCAGTCATGGCCCAGGACGATGCAGGCAACCAGTATCCGATGGACCGTTTCGCGACGATTGACGAATACAACTACTTCTATGGCGAGTCCACGATTGCCTATTATCACCGCCTGCTGACGGGTGAAATCACCGTGCAGAAATGTCTGGAACGTCAATTGGTCTACCTGAATGGTTTTCATCAGCCACGGTTGGTTGGTCGGACAACGTATCGGATTGACGGTTCCGCCACCCGGCGATGGCGGTGTTGGCGACCGAGTAAAGCAGTCATCGCCCATCAGCGCACCGACCTGCAGCGCCAGCTAAATCAGGTCACGGCGCTGCAGGCGGCCCAACAACAGGCCTTGGCCCAACTGATTACTTGTCAACAACGCACCCTGGCAAAGCTCTATAGCCAACGCATCGACCCGGCCGATTTTCCGGCCATCGATGAGCGGTTGCCGGTCGGGGGACGGAAATGAGGCAGGGGAGCACAAGGGCGACCACTGGCTAGTTTTTGTGAGTGAAAGCGATTACACTTAAAACTGTTTAAAAACTTATCTGGAGGTCTGATCACAATTGAAATCTTTCAAACAACTGACGCCGGCGGAGAACCGGCAACGCATGCTGGACGGCAAGCTCTATGACCCGGGTGAGGCCACCTTGATGGCCGAACAGACCCGCTACCAGGCGGCATTGGCCGACTATAACCAACTGTCGTTTGGTAACATGAAGGCTCGTCGCCAGTGGCTCCAGGACCACTTCGCGAGTGTGGGAGCGGACTGCTACATCGAGCAGCCGTTTTACGCGAACTGGGCCGGACACCATGTTCATCTGGGCGACGGGGTGTACGCCAACTTCCACCTGACCCTGGTGGACGATGGCGATATCTTCATCGGCGATCACGTGATGATGGGGCCCAATGTGACCATCGCCACGGCGGGGCATCCAATCGAGCCGACCCTACGACGTTACGCGCTACAGCACAATCAGCCGGTTCACGTGGGGGATAACGTCTGGTTGGGGGCCAACGTGACGGTCCTGCCCGGTGTGACCATCGGGGCCAACACCGTGGTCGGTGCGGGGAGTGTGGTCACCAAGGACTTACCGGCAAACGTGGTCGCGGTCGGCACCCCGGTCAGGGTCCAGCGGCCGATTAACGCCCACGACCGGGACTATTATTACCAGGACCGGCCTATCGACATCACGGTGCCGGATGGGGAGGCGACTGACCAATGAGGCGGGTAACGGGGACGGTTGCTCGGCCGCGTTCTCCGGGTCACAATCGTTTTCAAGTGCGTTTTCAATCACAAATCACTACTGACGGTTTATCAATTATGGGGTGATGAATTGCCGTTAGGACGGCGATTCGGGGGCTTTTGGGCCGCGCGGAAATTTGGCGGTCAACTTGCTAGGCAGTAACAAGAAAACAGTTTATACTCTCAGTGGATTGAAAACGATTTCAATTCTTCTGAAAAATGATGCAGAATGGTGAGGCGAGAGACACATGGTCAATGAAAGCAAGTCTCAGAAAATCATTTCGAGACTATCATATTCGTTCGGGGCGTTCGGACACGATGCGTTTTATTCAACGTTATCGACCTACTTTATCATGTTCGTGACGGCCCATTTGTTTGACAAGTCCGACAGCGCGCAGAGTAAGATGATCTACACGATTACCATGATTATCTTCATCCTGCGGTTCGTCGAGTTGGCGATTGATCCCTTGATTGGGAACGCCATTGATAATACCCGGTCACGCTGGGGCCACTTCAAGCCCTGGATTATCGCCGGTGGGACGGTTGGTTCCGTTGTTTTAGCTATTTTATTCACCAACATGGGTGGGTTGAACACCAAGAACCCACTGATGTACTTAATTGTTTTTGCCGTCCTGTACATAACCATGGACATCTTCTACTCCTTCAAGGACGTCGGCTTTTGGTCGATGATTCCGGCCATCTCGTTTGACTCGGTCGAACGAGAAAAGACCGCGACTTACGCCCGGGTCGGTTCGACCATTGGGGCCAACATCGTCGGTATCGTCATCACGCCGATTCTGGTCTTCTTCTCGGTCAACCCGAACCACGGCCAGGGGGATGCCCGCGGCTGGTTCGCCTTTGGGCTGATTATTGCGCTGCTCTCCTGGATCTCCGCCATCGTGGTGGGGATGGGGACCAAGGAAAACGACTCCGAGCTACGGGAAAACGTGGACAAGACCACCTTCAAGGGCGTCTTTAAGGTCCTGGCCCGCAACGACCAACTGATGTGGCTGTCGCTGACCTATGGGCTGTACACCTCGGGCATCGCCATCACCAACGCGCTGGAATTCTACTACTTCACCTACATTCTGGGGAAGCCGGGTCAATTTAGCTTGTTGGCGACGTTAAACGCCGTCATCGGGGTGATTGCTGTCTTGCTGTTCCCACCACTAGCGCAGAAGTTTAGCCGGCGGAAGGTCTTCTTCATCTCGATTGCCATCATGCTGGTGTCACTGGTCTGCTTCACCTTCGCCGGCCAGTCGTTGCCATTCGTCTTATTCTCCGCCGTGCTGTTCTACATTCCACAACCCCTGATTTTCTTGGTCGTGTTGATGATCCTCAGTGATTCCGTGGAGTACGGGCAACTGAAGTTCGGGCACCGGGATGAATCCTTGACCCTGTCGGTCCGGCCACTGCTGGATAAGATGGGTGGGGCGATTTCAAACGGGGTCGTGGGGGTCGCCGCCGTATTGGCCGGCATGACCACCGGGGCTACCGCCGGCGACATCACCACCCACGGACAGATGATTTTTAAGCTCTTCATGTTCGGGATTCCAACCCTGATGGTTTTGGCGGGGACCTTCATCTTCTTCAAGAAGGTCACGCTGGATGAAAAACAACACGCCGAAATCGTGGATGAGTTGGAAAAGACTTGGCACGAACACCTGGATACCGACGAAAATCCGGCAGATATTGCGGCCGACGAGCGGCACGACACGGTTTACCAGGTTCCGGTCACCGGGACTTTGGTACCACTGGACCAGGTCAGTGAAGCGACTTTTGCGTCCGGCGAGATGGGTAAGGGCTTTGCCATCAAACCAACCGACGGCGAGGTCCGGGCACCGTTTGCTGGGACCGTCGCGGCGACCTTCCCGACGCGCCACGCGATTGGTTTGCGCTCGGATAACGGCGTCTTGACGCTGATCCATATCGGGGTCGGCACCGTTAAGATGCAGGGGACCGGCTTCGTGCAGTACGTCGAAAAGGGCGAACACGTGGCCGCTGGGCAAAAGTTGCTCGAGTTCTGGGCACCGGCCATCGAGCAGGCGGGACTGGACGACACCGTGATGGTGGTCATCAGTAACGCCGACGAGCTGGCCGATTTCACCCTGGAACGGACTCAGGGCGAGGTTACCCACGGCGATGAGATTCTGAAGTTGTCGTTGAAGTCGTAAGTGAATTAAACCCCTAAAAAACGCTCCGCCACGCTGATGTGGTGGGGCGTTTTTAAGGTGTTGCAATTAGTCGATACTCGCCTGATGGGGGGCCAGGATGGCGAAATGGTAGCCGGGGGCGGTGGCTAGATGACGAATCGTGAGCGATTGCGGGTCACGTTGATACACGATAACCGTGTGCTGGCCGTTCCAGTGATTCTGGCACAGAACCTTTTGGACGGTGGCATCAGTCGTGAAGGAAGCAATCAGCTCGGGCGCCTGTTGTTGAAACGTGGGCTGGTCAAGGGTGGTGCCGATAAAGATGGTTTGGTTGCGCATATCAATCCCCTCCTAACTGTTGTCTCCAGCTTAGCATGGTTACTACTAAGCCGGCCAAGGAAGGGGATTGGAAAGTTGGCTACCGTTACCATCGGGGGAATAAAAAATATGGCGGCGATTGGCGGAACTGTTATTAGGTACGCTGAGGTTAATCGATTGGTTTTGTGGGCTAATTTAAATAGAGAACGTTTTTTCGTTGTGAACTAAGGACTAATGTTTTAAACTAAATCATAAATAGCGAAGAGGGTGGAAAAATGCTGATTGAATTTACGCTGAACAATTATCGCTCCTATAGAACTGCGGCGACCCTGTCGTTGGAAACGGGCGAGCGGCTGACTAAGCGTAATCGGGAGAACACGTTTCTGATTCCCGGCACCAAGGAACGGATTCTCAAAAGCGTGGCCCTCTTTGGAGCGAACGGCTCGGGGAAGAGTACTGTCATCAAGGGGCTGGCTCTATTGAAACGGTTGATTACCCAGCCAACGCAGGCAATTGGGCAGGAATTACCGGCGTCGCCGTTTCGCCTTGATCAGTCGTCGGCCCAGGCCCCGACGACGTTTAACATCGTGTTGACGACGGCGGGCTACCAGTACACTTATCGGTTGGTGTATGATCGAACGACAATCCTTGGGGAACAGCTGAAGGGGAAACGATTGGACGGAAAAAGCCGCCAACGGGTGATTTTTGAGCGGCAGCGTCAGGACGTTACCCACGGGTCAAAGAAACTCCAAGAGGTGGGCAAGCTAACCCGGCCCAATGCCTTGCTATTGTATCAGTTGCAGGCGGCCAATTTTGGGGATGCCATTCGGGTTTTTAACTGGTTTCAGGATGATTTGATAATCTTCGATGAACGGAATGTACGCGATTTTGCGGTGTTTGATAATCAGTTCATGACGCAGCCTCAGGTGCAACGGGAGTTACAAGACTTCTTGCGGGCAGCGGATGTGAACGTCACCGGGTTGACCTATCGAGAGATGCCAACGGCTACCACGGGGACGACCCGTTATTTATTCACCCAACACAAACAGTTTGACGCGGCGGGAAGCGTGATTGGCCAGATTGAACTACCGCTGGCGGAAGAGTCGACGGGGACCCAGCGGATTGTCTTGATTGCTTTAGCGATTATCGATTCGCAACGCAATGGCAATCAGAAAACACTGGTCTTTGATGAATTTGAGGAGGGACTTCACGCGGAGATGGCCACCAGCCTTTTAAATCTCTTTAATTCGGAACAGAATCTAAATCAGGTGATTTTAGCTACCCACCAACTGACCTTGCTGGATGCTGATATTCGGGTCGATCAAATCTACTTTACGGAGAAGAACTACCGCGGTGAGAGTGAACTTTATTCGTTGTTCGATTATGGTGACGCCGTGGCGCGTTCAGACGTTGCTTTTTCCAAGCGCTACCAGAAGGGGCAGTTTGGCGCGACTCCGGTGATCCAGTTGGCGGACTTTCAACGGCGGTTGCATGGTGTGGGGAAGGATAGGTGACCTAAGTAGGCTGTATTGAAGAAGGCCGTCTTGGGAAAAGCTGTAGGGCCATGAGGGTGTTGTTACTCTTAAGTAGTTACTTTGAAATTAAACAAGGTAGTATGCCCCAATTACCGGACATACTACCTTGTAAAAAACTTTCTATGGATTTAAAACTTTAGAGCCTCTTTGCTGTGAAAGTCTTGTTCACGGTGTAGCTGACTATTCCGTCTAGTTAACTCATAACGGGAGTGGGCTCTTCAATATCAGACCAAATAATCTGAGTTTGACCAACCTGATGGCGAATTTTATGATTTTCGAACAGATCTCGAGTTAGCTTAGCACCACTGTAATGATAGATAACGGAAGATCCGTCTTCAATGACTGGTGCCAATAATGTCATGAGCGTGGCATCAATTGTGGATGGATAATTGGATGAGAGACCGCTGATATTCCCATTACTATCGTAATCAACTCGGATTAGGTAAAGCAGAAATAAATTTGATAAGGTTATCTGTTGCGTGTCAAAGCTTTGTGAACGAGAAATCTCTAGACTTTGCCGCAATAAACGAATTGTTTCGTTGAAATTTTCAGTTTTGATTTTAAAATTTTGTGTTTGCATTGTTTCGGTTGACTTGGGCATGTGTGAATATCCCCTTTACTAAATTGATTTTGTTCTATGGGTTATTCAGTAGCGGATTTAGCCTTCTTTTCCTGCTTCTTAACGAACCGATGACACAATACACAGCAGATAAGGCACAGAACGGTGGCAGTTTCCAGTAACGTAAGGCCAGCACCCCAACCATAATGGTCAACGGCTAATCCTAATAAACTAGTGCCTAAGGTTGAGCCAAGAACGTAGCTCATAAATCCCCGCAGCCCTACAGCTGAACCAACGGCAAACGATGGAACAACTTCCATGGTTTGAACAGAATCTAGGAACTGAGGAATATAAACTAAACAACCGGCAAGAGCGGCGAAAATTGTAACGGCTAAAACAGACTTGCTATTCCAGTAACCGATGATGCAGAAGATAATGATGACTAATGAAATAATAGCTGGTGGCATCCGGTAACCTTTGAAAAGTTTGTCTGATAAAATTCCGGCAAGTAATGTGGATGGGATAGCGGCCCATTCGAAGAAGAGAAAGGCCACCATCATTTGGCCATTGCTAAACCCTTTTTCCTGGATTAAGAAAATTGGGAGCCAGGTAAGGAGACCAAAGCGAATCATATAAACAAAGGTATCCATGAAAGAAACCAACCAGGCGCCGGGATTAGTGAAAACGTATTTTGTCATGATTGTCCAAGACGACATTCCGTTGGTTTTCTTTTCATCGACGATATTTTCTTTCAAAGCGGGTAGACCTTCATCTTGTGGACGTCCCTTGATTAAGTAAAAAATCAGTGCTGCAATAACTAATGCAACCACCGCTGGAACAATATAGTAAGATGCTCTCCAATTTGCAGTCCCTAGAAAAGCCAATCCAGCACCGACTAGGGGAGAAACCATCCCACCGCCAATATTGTGAGAGGTGTTCCAGATAGAGGTAACGAAGCCACGATGTTTACGGTCAAAGTAGGTCGATAGAATAATAAATGCTGGTCCAACGCCCATTCCTTGGAAGAGTCCTAATAAAATTAAAATAAAGGCAATAATCCAGAATGAATTTCCAAAGAGGGCAAGGCAAATACTTAAAATGGCACAGAGAACCAAACCTAATGACATGAAGCGTTTAGGATCGGCCTTATCTGCAAGTGAGCTCATGACACCTTTGCCTAAACCATAAGCGATTAATAGGCAACTAGAGAGAAAGCCGATTTGGGCTTTGCTAATATGTAAAAATGCTTGGAGCTCAGGAGTTGAGAGCGAAAAGTTGTTACGAACAATATAAAATGCGGCATAGCCAATGAATACCCCAACAAAAGACATCCACTTAAAACGATTAAACGTTTTTGGGACATCTGCTTCTGGAACGGTTTCTTTAACCCTTGGCTTTAAGAAACTAAACATGATAAGGCTTCCTTTCGAAATGCAATCTGACAGACCGACAACTGTTTTACAACTAAAACACTAGCACTTAGTTTTGTAAATGTAAACGCTTTCTTTTGAGATATCGTGATGTTTTGAACGAAACATAACTATCAATCGATAAGTGACTGTGAACACTTGGATATTAGACGAATTTTATAGTCAAATTTAAGGATAAATAAAGAGTAAATATCGCCGATTGTGAATTATATACGTTAAGTAACTTGAATCTAATAACAAGAATAAATAGCGCATTTTATGTTGCAATCGACAAGTAGGGATGAGCAATGATTGATAAAAAGTGCCCAGGCCAAAGTGACCGGGCACCGTACTCAGCTATTCTTTTTTGTCGGAAATTTATTTTAGAGATTTCGGAGATAATTTGCTGAATATCTTCAAATTGGTCCCGCTGGTCATTCCCCTAACAACACCAAAAACCCGCTACCGCAAAAATTCACGGTAACGGGTTTAAAAGTAAGTGATTAGCGAAAGCGTTAGTATCCCTTCGCCGGGTCAACCACGTTCACGCTCAGCTGACCGTCCTTGAGCAGGCTGGTCAGATTCTGGGCGAACAGGTCGAAGATGGCGCGGTTGTTGGCGCCAGCGAACCCGGTCTGGTGGGGCGTAATCAAGACGTTGGGGTAATCCCACAGCTTGGAGTCGCGGGGAAGCGGTTCTTCCTCGAAGACGTCCAGCGCCGCGTGGAGCACGTTTTGGTACAGCAACGCGTGCATCAGCGCCTGGGTATCGACCGAGTCGCCGCGGCCGACGTTAACGAAGACCCGTAGGCCGTTCAACCGGTCGAAGAAGGCCTGGTCGAAGTAGTGGACCGTCGCCTTGGTCGCCGGCATAACGTTGATGACCACGTCGGCGTCCTGTAAGACCGCGGCGTCGTTGTCCAAGCTGGCCGTTTGCTGGAAACCGTCGACCGGGTGGCCGGAGCGGTTAACCCCAAACGGCTGGTTGCCAAAGCCATTCAACAGCTTGGCAATCGCCTGGCCGATACTGCCAGTCCCGTAGATGACCACCTTCTGTGAGGCCAGGGTGAACATCTCGTCACGCGCCGGCTGGAACCAGAAGTGACCCGCCTGGTTCTTGACGGCTTCGTTAAAGCCGCGCAGGAAGTATAACAGGTAACCCAGCGTGGATTCCGCGATGGCCGCGGAGTAGACCCCACTGGCGTTGGTCAGGGCCACATTATGGGCGATGATCCAGTCCAGCGGCAGGTAGTCGATACCGGCACTGGCCGTTTGGATCCAGTGAACCGAATTCTTAGGGTCCTTGAGGACGGCCGGGCCGATTTGACGGTCCCAGCCGTAGATGATGGTGATGGGGCCGGCGGTCTGGTAATCGGCCGCGGTCACCAGTTCTGCGTCGGTCGCCTGTAGCCGGGCCAGCTGGTCCGCCGCCAGGGGTTGTAATGCTAAGATACGTTCAGTCATGTGTTGATAAGCCTCCTTAATCAAAGAAAGAGTGTCTGAAACTTGTCTCCTTTATTTTAGCACGTTCACGAATTTTGCAGAGAATTATTCCGGTTTTGGTCAGAAATGGAAACCACTGACACACTTTCTTAGATGTGTTACGAAAGTCACATTACCAAATGACCCGAAAACGCTGACATTTTTACCCTTTATGGCAAATAATCATGGTGAATCATTGAATATTGACTTATCACTCGATATAATGAAGTCAAGTTAGCAATTATTATTTATACACATAACGTTTGGGGAGGTTAGAAAAATGCTAAATGTTGGTCTAGATATTCTAGGCTTAGCACGGTTCCAATTCGGAATGACGACGGTCTTTCATTTCTTCTTCGTTCCGTTTTCCATCGGCTTAGCCTTTGTCGTTGCCGTCATGGAAACGATGTATGCCATTAAAGGTGATCAAGACTACAAGAAGATGGCCCAGTTCTGGGGCAAGATTTTCCTGTATAGTTTCGCCGTTGGTGTGGTGACTGGTATTATTCAAGAGTTCCAATTCGGCATGAACTGGTCGGAGTACTCCCGGTTCATGGGCGACATCTTCGGTGCACCATTGGCCATTGAAGCCCTGGCCGCATTCTTCATGGAATCCACGTTCATTGGGATGTGGATGTTCACCTGGGACCGCTTTAACAAGTGGGTCCACACGCTCTTCATCTGGTTGGTCATGTTCGGTTCTTCATTATCCGCCTTGTGGATCTTGGCCGCCAACAGTTTCATGCAGAACCCGTTGGGCTACATCATCAACCAGAAGACCGGTCACGTGCAAATGGTCGACTTCGGTGCCATCGTGGGAAACCCACAACTGTGGAACGAATTCCCACACGTTATTTTCGGCGCATTTGTAACCGCTGCCTTTGTTATCGCGGGCTGCTGTGCTTGGCGCTTACTCAAGAAGGACCACGTGACCTTCTACCGTAAGTCCTTACAAGTCGCCTTGGTCATCGGCCTGATCTTCTCCCTGGGCTCCATCGCCAGTGGGGACACGCAGATGCGTTACCTCCTGAACAACCAACCCATGAAGGTCGGTGCGATGGAAGGGATTTACAAGAATTCAACGGAAAAGGGTGAATGGACCGCGATTGCCGGGTTCGACACCAAGCAACACAAGACCACCTGGTCCGTTGATATTCCGTACGTCTTGAATTTATTGAGCTACCATAAGTTGACCGGGACCGTCACCGGGATGAACCAGGCCAACAAGGAGTTACACGCGAAGTACGATAAGAAGTTCGGTAAGGACATCAACTACTACGTCCCAACCAACACCTTGTTCTGGAGCTTCCGAATTATGTCCGGGGCGAGCGCGCTGTTCGCACTGCTGGCCATCGTGGGGTTGATTATGAACCGTAAGAAGTCGCAGGCCATCATGAAACAACGCTGGTTCCTGTACATCATGGGCCTGTGCCTGTGGCTCCCGTTCATCGTCAACACCTGTGGTTGGTTCATCACTGAATTCGGCCGCTACCCATGGGTCGTTTACGGGCTGTTGACCATCGCGGACGCGGTCTCACCAAACGTTTCCGTGGCGTCACTCCTGACCTCGAACATCGTGTACTTCCTGATGTTCGCCGGGATGGGGGTCGTCATGATTGTGCTGTCCCACCGGACGCTGAAGGCGGGACCGGATGCGGACAACACGGAAGGCTACGCGGCTAGCGACGCAGAGATTGATCCTTACTCGAAGGGGGCGTTCAACCATGACTAACCTACAATTTCTCTGGTTTATTCTGATTGGCGTTCTGTTCAGCGGCTTCTTCTTCCTCGAAGGGTTCGACTTCGGGGTCGGCATGCTGGTGAAGAGCTTTGCCAAGGACGACGCCGAACGGGACGTGATTATCCGTTCCATTGGACCGCACTGGGATGGTAACGAAGTCTGGCTGATCACCGCCGGCGGGGCCATGTTCGCCTCGTTCCCGATGTGGTACGCCACGTTATTCTCCGGCTACTACCTGGTCCTGTTCCTGATTTTAGCCGCCCTGATTTTCCGGGGGGTCTCGTTCGAATTCCGGGCCAACATGCAAACGGAAACTTGGAAGAACTTCTGGGAGTGGGCATCCACCATTGGGAGCCTGGCCGCAGCCTTCCTGTTCGGGATGCTGTTCACCTCGATGATTGAGGGGATGCCAATCGACAAGAACGGCGACATGAGCGCCGGGTTCTTCGATTACGTTAACCTGTTCTCCCTGGTCGGCGGGATTGCCGTCACGGTCCTATGCCTGGTCCACGGGTTAAACTTCATTCGCTTGAAGACCGAGGGGACGTTGCGGGACCGCGCACGGGCTTGGAACAAGGTGCTTTACCCGGTCCTGTTTGCCGGTGAAGTCCTGTTTGCCATCCTGCTGTTCTTCTCCACCGA
>DXGJ01000014.1 GCA_019113985.1 Candidatus Levilactobacillus faecigallinarum | reverse complement strand
TATTTTCGCAAAGTCCGCGATTACTTGCTCAACGTGTCAATGATGTAGTGGTTAATCGTATCCTTGACTTCTTCCAAGTGATCGGAGTGCGTAGCAGCAATCAATTCTGATTGTGGCTTGTCGATAGCGTACTTTTCAAGGGACTTGAAGTCAGCCTTGCCGCTTTCGATGTCAGCACCGATACCGGATTCGTATGAGCTGTAACGGTCAGCCTTCAGCTTGTCTAAGAAGCCGTCCTTCTTCATAGCAGCAGCAACCCGTAAGCCGGCAGCAAAGCTGTCCATACCTACAATGTGGCCGTAGAAGAGGTCTTCTGGGGCGAAGGATGAACGACGAGGCTTAGCATCGAAGTTCAAACCACCGCGAGGGCCGATACTCCCGTTTTCAACGACTTCGTACATTGCAGCAGTCGTTTCGTACAAGTTAGATGGGTATTCATCAATATCCCAGCCGATCAACTTGTCACCTTGGTTGGCATCCAATGAACCTAACAGGCCTGCTTCACGTGCAACACGGATTTCGTGTTGGTAAGTGTGGCCAGCCAAGTTGGCGTGGTTACCTTCCAAGTTCAACTTGAAGTCCTTGTCCAGACCGTATTCCTTCATGAAGGCGATCGTAGTTGCAGCGTCAAAGTCGTATTGGAACGTGGTTGGTTCCTTTGGCTTTGGTTCGAGCAACATTTGGGCATCGAAGCCAATTTCGTTAGCGTAGTCCTTAGCCATGTGGAAGAACTTAGCTGCGTGTTCTTGTTCTTCCTTCATGTTGGTGTTCCAGAGTGATTCGTAACCTTCACGGCCGCCCCAGAAGACGTAGTTCTCAGAACCAACGCGCTTACCAATTTCCAAACTGTGCTTCAATTGTGCGGCACAGTAAGCGTAGATGTCAGCGTATGGTGACGTTGCGGCACCTTCGACGAAACGAGGGTTGGTGAACATGTTTGACGTGTTCCAAAGAACCTTCATGCCAGAAGTCTTTTGGTAGTCCACAATCTTGTCAACGACTTTGTCCAGGTTGGCGTTGGTTTCACGTAACGTGTCGCCTTCTGGTGCTAAGTCACGGTCGTGGAAGCAAAGGTAGTCCACACCGAGTTTGTTGTAAAATTCGAATGCAGCATCAACCTTAGCTAAGGCCAGGTCCATTGGGTCAGTGTACTTGTCGTAAGGACGTTGTGCAGTCCCGTCACCGAATGGGTCAACCAAGCGTTGGTCGAACGTGTGCCAGTAAGCTACAGAGAACCGTAACCAGTCACGCATCTTCTTACCGCCGATAACTTCATCGGGATTGTAGTACTGGAACCCTAAACCAGATTTCTTATCATTGTGGCCGACGTATTGAATCTTGTCGACGCCTTTCCAATATTCTTCAGTCATAATTAAATTAAGCCCTCCTAGTTAGTTCGTTGTGACAACCAACTTACAAATACTATTATACACGGGCACCACATTTCTGCAAGCGTTTTCCGCAAGAAAATGCAAAAAAATTGAACCGCTTTCTTTGGCGGCACCGAACCGTTATCCCTGAATAGCGTCGTCACCGTTGCCCCATCAGCGATTCGGCTGCCTAGACCGTTTCCCCGCAAAAAAGCCATCCCCGAATAAAAAATTCGGGAATGGCTTTTACGGAACCTATTTGCCTTAAAGAACCACGCCCTCCAATTGAAGGAGCGCAACTTTCCGGTCGAGTCCACCAGCATAACCGGTCAGCGAGCCGTCGCTACCAACCACCCGGTGGCAGGGAATCACGATGGACAGTGGGTTATGGCCCACCGCGCCACCCACCGCCCGGGCCGCGTGTTTCCGGGTCAGTGCCTTCCGGTCCAGTTGATCTGCAATCTGTTGGTAGGTGATGGTGGTGCCGTACGGGACCTGCCGCAGAACTTGCAGGACACTGGCGCGAAAAGCCGTGACCTCGGGACGTAATGGCAGGTCTGCCGGTGATGGGGCCGCCCCCGCGAAGTAACGGTCCAACCACTTACCGGCCTGTTCTAATGGTGACGTGGTCCCCGTCCGGGCCTGGGTCAGGTCGTAACCGGCCCCGAAGTACTTCTGGTCACTGAACCAGACGCCTAAGAGCGCCTGATCATCACTCAACAGGGTCAGGTCGCCGAGTGGCGTTGCGTGGGTTTGGGTGGTCAACATGGTGGTCATTCCTTCCTATAAGAGATTCACTCTCTCAGTATACCCGGTCAGCCCCGGTTTAGAATAGCAAAAGGACCGGCAAGTGCCGGCCCCTTAAAGAATCTTGGATTAAGCTTCCTGGTCGGTTGGCCGTTCGAACCGTAATTCGTAGCCAGTCAGGCCCAAGACGCGGTGGGTAATTAACGAGCAGCCGCCCAGGACCGTTGCCAACCGGGCGTTGGTGGTCAGATCGATGGTGACGTCGTTGTGGGCCAGTTCCTGGTAGCCCGAGCGAATCTGGGTCAACAGGTCCGGCAACGCCTCGATCAACGGCGAGTTCAGGAAGAACGCGTCGGGGTCCAGGGTCCGCATGGTGTTGTAGATCAGACTGCTGATAGCGATAGTCGCCCGTTGTAGAATCACGGCCAAGTCGGCATCGTGTTCCTGGTACAGGGCCACAATGGCCGCCCGGTCCAGGTTATCGCTACCCTTTTTCTCCTCGACCTGGCGAATAATGGCGTCCTCGGAGCCAATGTCTTCGGCGCGGACCGGATGGCGTTGACCGTTCTGGTCCAGGTTGACGCTAAGGATGGTCTGCCCAATTTCGCCGGCATCCCCGTGCTCACCCCGGAACAGGTCGCGGTGCAGAATGACCCCGGCCCCAATCCCACGGTGAATACTGATGGTCACGGTGCTGTTCAGGTTCCGCGCCCCGTTGAAGTCGCGTTCATAAATGGCAGACAGGTTGGCTTCGTTTTCCAGAACCACCGGTACCTGGTAGGCCTCGGTGAAGACCTGTTCCAGGTCGACGCCGTCCATATCGATAAATGGCGAGGTTTGGACGCGATTCTGGTACACGATTCCGTGAATTGAGAAGCAGATGCCCAAGAGGCCGTGACTGGTGGTGTCTTCGGCCTGCAGGTCACTGATATAGTGGTTGATTTGGTCAATCATGTCGTGGATGGTCTGACCCTTGGTGTCGATTCGGTCATACTTCCAGAGGTGGCCGTTCAAGTTGGTCGCCAGCGCGTGCAAGTGCCGGTAGCCCAGATCAAACGTCAGCGTGTAGCCGTAATCCTGGTTAATGGCAACTAACGTGGGCTTACGGCCTCCCGCCGTCGAAGCATCCCCTAATCCCAACTCGGTCAGGTACCCATCGGCCATCAGGGTGTTGTAGAGTGATGACACGGTCGATTTATTCAAGTTAAGCTGGTGAGAAATTTCGATACGGGAGGTCGGATGATTATTAAAAATCTGTTGTAGGACCAATTTCAAATTCTGGTCATGCAACTGGTTGCGATTCATACTGCGTTGAACCATACGATCCCCTCCTAAAAAAATAATGGCTATTACTGGTTACGTTGGTCACCGCACATATCCCAACTAACTTCATCATCATGAATAATCATAAGTTAACGGGTTTGTAAGCGGTAACACGCTTATCCTGATGGTTGGGTGAACCAACTAACCCTAGTATCCCGCTATGGTCACAAAAATTCAACCGTTTTACCAAAATCCGTTTGATTTGGTTAGGAATTCCGCAAAACTGATTTCGTGACCGGAAGAAATTCTGCCAACTAACCATAGTTTCGCGTTATAGTATTGGGTAAAGAAACGCGAAAGGAAGGATAACCATGGATGAGCAAACCCATTATCCCACCAGTCGTTACCGAATCAGTCCGTTCGCCCAGCGGCAACTGATGATTCGCAATCAGGTCAGCCTGATAACATCGCTCGACCAATTTGACGACTACCCGGCACCGTTCAGCCAACTCAACGCCCTGGTCACCGGCCGGCTAGTCAACAACGCTCTGCCCGAGCACGCCGAACAACGGCTGTTGAACCTACGGACCGCCGTGGCCTTCATCACCAGCTCGCCCCAGGGCTTTGACCTCCTGACGTTCGGCCACATCAATGACCTGGTCACCGAGGGAATTGGCCTAAACGGCGGCGAGTTGCGGCAAACATCCCTGGTGCGCCTGACCAACACCGAGGTCCAGCTCCCACTACCGGAAGCGACCAAGGTGGCCAAAGACCTGTTAGACCTCCGCTTGCGCCATACCGACTACACCGACCGGGCGCTCCACGTGCTGGCCTACATCCTGCGGCGGCAACTCTACACCGACGGGAATACCGCCACGGCGTTCCTGGTCGCCAATCACCTGTTGGCCAAGCGGGGCGCCGGCCTGTTGCTGGTCCAGCCCCAGGACTGGGCCGACTTCATGCGGGTCCTGGACAGTTTTTATCACGATTTAAGTGACGAGCCGTTGTGCCAGTGGTTATACGCCCACGCCCTGTTTGGCCCGGAAGACCTCGTTTAGCCAAAACGCCCTTCACCGTTTAAACACGCGGTAAGGGCGTTTCTTCATTATATATTTGGTTTATTTTAGATATTTGGCGTAATACGACAACGACGTGGTTGCCTGGGGCAGATCGATTAGGTCGGGGGACTGCCCCCACTTGATGAAGCCGGCCTTCAGAAAAAGCTGGTTCCAACACTGCTCGTTGCTCAGGGCCCGGCCAACCAAATAAGTGAAGCTCATTTTTTGGCCCCAATCCACTAAGAAGGCCAGGAGCTCACTCCCCCAGTCGTTCCCCTCCGCGTCGTTGGCCAGGCCATAACGGATTTCGGCGGCCGAGGTGGCATACGCCGTTTCGTAGGGATCAATCGCGCCATAGCCCACCACGGCGCCATGGACAACGGCGACCCAGACACCGTAACGGTCACTCTGGGCGTGGGCGTCGAACCAGGCTTGGCAGTCGGCCGCGGCGTGCTGTGCTTCGGTTCTGGTTTGACGATAGATTTCGGTAATGACGGGTAAATCTGCGATGGTCGCTGTACGTATCTTCATAGTGATTTCTCCTCAATAGGCTACTATTCTCTGCGGTTTAGGTGTCGCCAGTTCGCCAAACATAGGCTATAATGTGGGTGACTATCGATTACCCCATGATTCATTTTAGCGGGTAATTAAGTGACTATCAAAAGAATCGAAGTGTGCCCACATGGCAACGACCTTAACCCAACTTCTTAATTATGCCCAAAATCACGCCTTCATTCAAGCCGTGGGAACGGAGGGCTCAACCAACGACGCCAGCGTCCCCGATGACCAGTGGCAGGATACCGACGTCACCTTCTTCACCAATGACGTGACCCAGTTCGACTTCGCCGACTGGACCGCGGTCTTCGGCCAACCGACCATCGTGCGCCAGAAGGAACCGACCAACCCCTATATCAAGGAGACCGCGGATTGGCGCATCTTCCTGACCCAGTTTGCGGACTCCAGCCGCATCGACCTGAAGATTGCGCCGGTGACCGCCATTTCAGCCTACCTGGCCAACGATTCGCTCAACACCATCGTCTGGTCGCGTGACGGCAGCTTCCAACCGCGGGAGACCAGTGATGCCAGCTCCCGGTTGTACGCGCCGACCCAGGCGGCATTTAACGCCATGTTAAACACCTTTTACTGGCACATTGGTAACGTTGCCAAGGGGCTGGGCCGCGACAAGTTCCTCTACGCGGTCGAAATCAACAACCAGCTGGTCCGACCGCAACTCCTCCAGGGCCTCGCCTGGGTGGTCGCGAGTGCCCGCGGCAAGGACGGCTTCAACCCGGGGCCCAAGTTCCAGAACCTGGCGGACCACCTGCCCAAAGACGTGTACGTCCGCCTGCAACAGACCTACCGCCAGGAAAACGTCAAGAAGCTGCGCCACAGTGCATTGCTCGAGGCCTCGTTGATGATTTGGACCCAACAACGGATGGTCCAATACGCAGGGTTACGCCTGCCGGACTACCTGGCAAACCGGATTCGGCAGTTGGATGACTGGATCAATCGAATTTAAGGGCAAAGAAAAACCGCTTAGAACACATCTCTGTTCCGAGCGGCTTTTCGTTACGCTAAAAATCAAAATCAGATAAATCAGCAATATCCATGTCAAAAGGAATCTTTTGCTGATCATGTACCTGTGGATTTTTGTTTTTTATAATTAAATAATACGCAGCCGTCTTGTCATAGTGTCGATTGGCTAAGATAATCTCCGCGTGTTGAATCCGATCGCGAACCTCAGTCGACTGACTGTTAGCGTTAATGGTAATCAATCCGGAGATTTGTTGGCCTTGTTCGTCAACAAAGTACAAATTAAATTCAGCCGGAATAACCGTTGCCCCTATTGGTTCAGATTGTCGTAAGACAACGGGGACCGTCAACGACGTAATCCGCTTCGACGCATTTACCAGTTCCAACCGAACATCTTGCGCAGTCGACCGATTTGTTGTTGTGCGCACGTCCAGTAACGGCACCAGCATTTCCTGCAATGAGGCCCCACCATGAACATAATTTACCCCACCTGGCGCGTGAAAAACGTTAGCCGTTTTCGGATAATAAACATAGCGGGCATCATCGTTCCCCAGCAAATCACCTAACCGTTGCCGTCCAATTCCCAGCTTTTTGATATCCTGATTGGTAACTAGATATCGTTGCGATTTGAACTCGCCCGCGGTTTGGTCGATGGTAATCTTATCAGCCTCTTCTAGGGGACTATCACGGTAGAGGTACCCATGATCGGCCGTTACCAAGACATGGGAAATACTTAGCGTGCGTAACCGCGAAATCATTAACCGAATCTCAGCAATCGCCTCATCCGTCGCTTGGAACGTACTGTCCTCACTTTTTAAGTTATCAGCCGTTGTATCAATCTGGTTGTGGTAGATATAAACCACTTCTTTACCGGCAAACTTTGCCCGAATCTCCGCAGATGGTGCACTCTTCAAATCATCCAGCGCATAGGCCGCACTGTTCGTATTTTGGGCCTGCAAGATTGCCTGACGCTGCTCACGATTAACAGCTGGTTGCCCGTCTACTCGTAAGGTTTTATCCACCAGATTGAGGGTCCGATGCGGTAACATCGCCGGCATTCCCATGTAGGTCACGGATGGTAAACCGGTCACCAGGTAGTCCATCTTCAGGTCTTTCACCTGATCTGACTGACCTAACTGCTTTTCGAGTTCCTTAGCCGCTTCAAAGCGAAAGGCATCCGAAATAATGACGACAATTCGGTTCTGCTCAGCAGAAATATGATTCTTGTAAAAGTTCTGTTGTAAATGTACTGGGTCAATACTATTAAAATCTAACTGTTGGGTCCACGCGGAAATGCCCTCGTTAAGGAACTTATTAACGTAGGTCCCATCAACTAAAGCCTTGGTGGAAACGTACGGGTCCGGATTCTCAATCTCACGATAATTGCGGATAAATTTCCGGTAATCCGTGTCTGTTCGATAGCCCTTCGTTATATATTCATTAAGCAACTTGGCTTGTGACTGATTATCAAAAGAAACACTGCGTAAGTCACGTACTAAATACCAAGCCTTTCGCATCATCTGGTAAAGCTTTTGATACTCAGCCTTACCATAATGCGTATTATCACTACGCCATTTCGTGAACTCACCGATGGAACGTCCGTTAAGCTGACTATCTACGTCCGTCAGGGTTAAACGCTCCTGAATCCACAGTAACAGCATTTTATCAAATTGTGGGAAAACATCTGCTTTTGCGATATTTTCAATCTTCGTATCCGCGAAAATCCGACGCCCATCAACCGTTTGCCAAACATACTGTGCTAATTGCTTAAAATGATCTGGCTGCTTCCCCTGATTACGACTGCTAAATTGTTGAACAAGTGTCTGAACATTGGCCAAGTTATGACTAAAATCATATTTGCTCAGGTTAGTGGGAAAGCTTTGCCGCATCTGCTGATACGCGGTTGTGAGATAAAGGCCAATCACAAAATCCGGTAAGTTCGGCGTATCTGACGCATAGCCAAAACGGGTCTTAAGCTCCAGCCAGAAGCGGTCGGCCACTTGGTACCGTTCAAAATTTCGTAAAATAGCGTTATCATCCACCCCTGCGTCCAAGACCAACTGAAGAATATCAAAGAAATCGACTAGAGGTTGTTTGAGCCGAGCAACAGCCGCCATAATGGCAAACTCCGGAACCACTAAATAACTTTGTAGGTCATAGGTGGAAAAGCGTTGCCGTCGCTCCTTACTATCGAAAAATTTCATATGATCGTTAATAAACACGCGGAGACTAACCGGTAACGCTAAGTCTTTACGTAAAATCTCCCGCGAATCCGCGGTAAAGCTTCCTGAATACAGCATGACACTTCGTAAATGGTCCTGTGCCAACGCAGGCTGGGGATCTGGTGAATACACCAGGGCCTTTTTATTCTGAGGAAATGCTAGTAGCTGTCGCTTAATTGCCAGTTGATACCCCATTTTGAGTACAACAACTTCCGCAACACCTTGCAACGCCGCCCGAATCTCAGGCAACTTATCTTGAAACTCGCCTTGGTTGTCATACCAGAAGATGAATTGTTGTGGTTGGGTAAATCGTTCTATTAATGTTTTGGTAATTTGCTCAATATCTACGTCTGCCATGTATATGCTCCCTCTGGCCTTAAATGGACACGTCTTTTTATGCGTGCCTCCTTAGTTAATTATATGTTAGCCGTTCTGTTAGGGACACACAACCGTTAAATTAATGGTTTTATTTTCGTTCACGCCCAGCTATAACGATGGTGTCATTCACCATCTCATCACCGACATCAGTGAGGATGATTTTAACGTTGCTGTTGGTGGGCAAGTTGAGATTATTGGGTGGCTGTATCAGTATTACAATACGGAACCGCACGACCAAGTCGTCAATATCACTGGCGGTCCCGTAAAAAAACAAGATATTCCGGCAGCAACACAACTATTCACGACTGATTGGGTCGTGAAGTATATGGTTGACAACTCCCTAGGAAAGTACTGGTTAGAACGGCATCCTGATAGTTCAATAAAAGAAAAGTTGAAATTTTTATTACCCAGTGAACTTAGCGTGGTTACAGATGAAGAGAAACCAGAAGAAATTCGGGTGATTGATAATGCAATGGGATCCGGCCATATTCTGGTCTATGCGTTTGATGTATTAATGGCGATTTACCGTGAGCAAGGTTACTCGTCACGCGAATCCGCCAAGTTAATTTTGCAAAATAATCTCTATGGGCTTGAAATTGACCGCCGCGCTTATCAACTGGCTTATTTTGCTCTGATGATGAAGGCTCGTCAGTACAATCGACATGCACTAGAGAATGCAACAATTAAGCCACACGTTTTTGTATTCGAGGACACGGACGATATTTCACCGGAACTTTTAACGCTTGTTCCGGATGATACATTACCGGCTATCGAGGACCTCATCTCCCGGTTTAATAATGCTCGCGAATTGGGATCAATTATTGATTTTGAAGGGCATACCTATGACTGGCAAGGTATTGAAACCGCAATTGAGAACATAAAAATAGATAGCTTGGATGTTTTTGATATTCAGAGTAGCAAGGATAAGTTACGACGAATTTTAGAAATTGCACACGTCATGACAGACTCGTACGATGTTGTTGTTACGAATCCACCGTACATGAATAAGATGGATGTTACTTTGAAGAAATACGTCAAAAAGCATTATACAAATTATGCAAGTGACTTATTTTCTATCTTTATTTATCGAAACAGTCAGATGACGAAGACTGGTGGCTATGCTGCCTTTATGACACCTTTCGTGTGGATGTTTATTAAAACCTACGAAAAATTGCGTAAGTATCTAATTGATACCAAACAAATTGATAGCCTAATTCAAATGGAATATTCGGCATTTGAGGAAGCTACAGTTCCAATCAATACTTTTGTTCTGAAGAATACTAAGAATGAACAATCAGGAACATATTTGCGTCTTTCAGATTTCAAGGGTGGGATGAATGTTCAAAGGGATAAGGTATTAGCGGCTATTCAAAATCCGACTATTGATTACCTTTATCGAACTAACCAAGCGAACTTTAATAAGATCCCCGGAATGCCAATTGCTTATTGGGCAAGTGAAAATCTATTACATGATTTTGAAGTTGGCACACGGATGGATAAGATTGTGACCCCTAAGCAAGGCTTAGCCACTGCCAATAACAATCGTTTTTTACGACAATGGTATGAGGTCTTGTTTTCTAAGATTAAGTTTAATGCGACCTCAATTTTAGATGCTAAACAATCAAATAAAAAGTGGTTTCCATACAATAAAGGCGGTTCTTATCGAAAGTGGTATGGAAATTATGACTATGTAGTTAACTGGGAAAACGATGGT
>DXGJ01000013.1 GCA_019113985.1 Candidatus Levilactobacillus faecigallinarum | reverse complement strand
AAATATTCATAAAAATGTTCGTAATATTTTGGTTGCCAACCAAATAACCCCATGTAGGCCAACTCGCCTAAAAACTTCCCTACTCCGATTCCAGCAACGCTTGATAAATTGGCATCAACGCCACCACCGTTTCCCGAATGGTAGCCGCTTGTTCCTCAGCGGAGCCCGTGAAAAAGGCGCTCCCCCGCTGAAAATCACGGCCCAGCAACCATTCGGCGTGCCGCTGTATCTGTTGATCGTCTAGTAGCCGTTGATAGCTCACCGGTGTTAATGGTTGGGTCGCCAGCTTATCAGTATGGTCATTCGCACATTCAAAGTCAGTCGGCAATGCGGCCACTAACGCGGCGGGAACCCGATCCAACACCGCCAATCGATTCGTCGCTTCTTCCAAGACCACCAGCCAGACGTACAGCCGGTCATCC
This sequence comes from Candidatus Levilactobacillus faecigallinarum, assembly GCA_019113985.1. GTDB lineage: Bacteria > Bacillota > Bacilli > Lactobacillales > Lactobacillaceae > Levilactobacillus > Levilactobacillus faecigallinarum. The sequence continues at coordinate 15,901 of DXGJ01000013.1, read as the reverse complement.
CACAAGCCAATCTCAAAATGTGGTAGCTTTTTATACCCACGCTTCGATGCACTTAACGCCACCCAACTATCTGGTGGCGGATTCTTGGTCCGCCGCCGGTGCAACGCCACGTGCGGATAAATTGGCCGGTCGAGTTCAGCCAGCACGGCTTGTAGGTCGGCCACCGTTGCCAGGAACTTCGGGTCTAAAATCGTCCGGATCTTGCCCAACCGCCCCGGTAACGTTTGGTCGTCCCAAATCTGAAAATCACTGTCCTGATACATGCGCTCACCCCTTTACTCACGGTCACTCTGATTCCATGTTATACTAATGCCACTACGTTGAAAAGAGGGATTTACATGACTGAAAAGAGTCCAATGGATGAACATCTACAGACCGCAATGTACGGGACCCCTAAAATCAATCCTGACGAACAACGTCACTACCTGGGGACCTTCCGTGAGCGTGTCTCGTTGACCATGACGATTGCGGAGGTCATGGACCGCAACAACCTGACCAATTTTCTCACCGAAATTACGGCCCACCCCAGCTATCAGGTCATCCTCAACGGTCACATCGACCAGACCGACCTCGCGCCTTATATGAAGCTGGCGAGCCAAAATAACGTCCAGTTCGTGATTCGTCAGGACGCCATTTACGGTATCAACGACAGCGACCTGGGACTGGTCATCACCAGCGACACAGCCATTAACGTTAATCCGGTGGCTTTAGCCAAGAAGTACCCGGCTAAGACCACGCCGGACACCCCCGCAAAGAAAAAGACCAGTTGGCTCGACCGACTGTTGCATTAATCAAAGTTTAGAAAGAAGGCATTCCTGTTGGCACAACCCCTAGCCTACCGCATGCGGCCCCAGCGTCTTGAAGATATCGTGGGGCAACAAGATCTGGTCGGTCCCGGCAAGATCATCGCCCGCATGGTGGCCGCTAAATTACTCTCGTCCATGATCCTTTACGGGCCACCCGGAACGGGGAAAACCAGTATCGCCAGTGCCATCGCCGGTTCGACGAAATACGCATTCCGGAAACTCAACGCCGCCACCGATTCGAAGAAGGATCTCCAGGTCGTGGCTGAAGAAGCCAAGATGAGCGGCACAGTTATCCTCCTGCTCGATGAAATCCACCGGCTGGACAAGACCAAGCAAGACTTTCTCCTGCCCCACCTAGAGAGCGGCCGCATCATCCTCATTGGGGCCACCACTGAGAACCCCTACCTCAACATCAACCCCGCCATTCGGAGCCGGACCCAGATTTTCGAAGTCCATCCCCTGACCCACGACGATATCGTCACCGCCCTCAAGCGCGCGCTGACCGATCAGAAACGTGGCTTGGGAAAACTCCCCTTAGACGTCGCTGACGACGCGTTAGCCTTCATGGCTGACGCAACCAACGGCGACCTGCGGAGTGCCCTCAACGGCCTCGAATTAGCCGCACAATCCACCCCGCCAGCTGATGACGACCGCATTCACGTATCCCTCGCCGTTGCCGAAGAATGTTTTCAACGGAAGGCCCTGATGGGAGATAAGGACGGCGACGCCCACTACGACGTCATCTCCGCCTTTCAAAAATCGATTCGGGGCAGCGACACTGACGCCGCCCTGCATTACCTCTCGCAGTTAATTGCGGCCGGGGACCTGCCGTCGATTTGTCGGCGCCTGATGGTCATCGCCTACGAAGATATTGGTTTGGCGAACCTCCCAGCCGCCGCCCGGACGGTCCAAGCCGTTCAGGCAGCCCAACAGTTAGGCTTGCCGGAGGGGCGCATTCCCCTGGCCGATACCGTCATCGAACTTTGCTTATCCCCTAAATCCAACTCCGGCATCGCCGCTGTGGATGCCGCGTTAGCTGACGTTACCAACGGTCACAGCGGCATCGTGCCCGACCACCTCAAAGACGCCCACTATGCCGGCGCCAAGAAGTTGGGTCATGGCACCGACTACAAGTTTCCCCACGACTTCCCCAACGATTGGGTTCAGCAACAATATCTACCAGACACGTTACGCCACGCTCACTACTACGAACCGAAGCAAAACGGGAAGTTTGAGCAGCAATTTGCGACCCAATATCAACGTCTCCGGCGGGCAAACTATCATGATAATTGATATTTAAAAGCTTATATGCTACGATACTAGTGGTTCTAAGGTGTACGCGTTGTCTCACTACAAGTTGCCGAACAAGTAATTCTTAAAAGGGAGTACGCAATGACCAGGAAAGATGACATGCCTTTCACACTTGGAAGTCAGACGCTCTGGCCGGTATTCCCCCCTGCATTGTCATCGCGGGTCAACATGACTAGACAATTAACGGCACCACTTAGATCATCCAAAGCCTTGTGCTTTGCGGGCCATTCCTTTGAATGGCCCTTTTCTTTTCACAATCTTAAGGAGGACTCTTCCCCATGGCCATTACCATTCTCATGATTATCTACACCGTACTTGCGCTCGTTATTGGTTGGTACTTCTACAGTCACCGCAACCGCGCATTCCTGGTTTTCCACCCCGAGGACTCCCCCACCCTGAGCCGAGTCCTCAAAGTTGGCGGCATCCTGATGATGGTGATTGGTGTCGTTGCGGCTGCCGCAACCATCAGCAACAACACCATCTTCATCTCCATGACCTTGCTGGTTGGGGTAATTGCAATTATGACCCTGCAACTAATTCTGGTTCGGTGGTTCCCTAAGGGGTAACCGGTTACAACTTTTCCAGTGATTTTTGCCATTTCGCTTTTTATTTCATCTCAAATAACGTATCATGAAAGTATCAAGTAATGAGAGGTGAATAATATGTTACAACAATACAAGCACATTTTAGTTCCCGTTGATGGATCCTACGAAGCCGAACTGGCCTTCAAGAAAGCCGTCGCGGTTGCTAAGCGTAACGATGCTGATTTACATCTCGTTCACGTCGTCGATACCCGCGCTTTCCAAAACATCTCGAGCTTTGACACCAGTATGGTGGAACAGGTGACCGAGACCGCCAAGAAGACGCTCGACAAGTACGTCGCTGATGCAAAGGCTGATGGTTTAGATAAAATCGACTACGCCATCGAATACGGGGCACCAAAGACGATCATCGCGCGTGACGTCCCACGGGACAACGATACCGATTTGATCATGATTGGAGCAACCGGTCTGAATGCGGTTGAACGACTCTTGATCGGGTCCGTTACGGAATATGTTACGCGGACGGCCGTTTGCGACGTTATCGTTGTCCGGACCGATCTGAACAACCAACCCGCTAAAATGACGCATCCCGAAAACTAACCACGCTATTATTTTAGGCTCACCATTTAACCATGGTGGGCCTTTTTCGTGTAACCCAAAAACGCGGACCCCCTGCTCCCGGGAATCCGCGTCACTGTATTCAACGCTTAATCAACGACTGGGATCTGCGCCAACCGCTGTTGTAACGCAACGTTTTGCGTCACCAACGCCAAGGTTCGCGCAATACTGAAGCTCCGCTTAGCGGCCGGTTCAGCCAATAACGCGGCTTCCGCTTGCCCCTTCACTTCGTACAAAACATCAATCAGATACAGCGACGACTGTTGCTTGACCATCTCAAGGGCCGCCTCAGCATTCTCGTTCACCAGTTGTGGCTGCTCCAACCGCATGTACAATTGGGCAATCCGGTAGCGGGCCCAAATCATCCGTCGGAATTCTTCTTTTTCGTGCCACTCATAATTATCTAAATAATTCATGCCTTCACGGAGGTAATAATGGACCTTCTCATATTCCTTCCGTTCCAGGTAAGCGGCGGCCATACCCACGTTCCCCACGATGGCATAGAGGTCCCAAGGCATCCGGTAAGACCGGTGCAATAACAGGTTAAAGTGAAAAATCGCTTCATCCGGTTGCTGGTGGGCGCCCAGTTCAACAAAGCCGCGATAATAATGATACCGTTCCCGGTCAAAACCATTCTGCATGTTGGCCATATCAAGGTCGTCCAACAGGTGACTGGCCTCATCATAGTTGCCGGTCCGAATGGCAACCGAAATACGTGAGAACTGGGTATCCAGACTACTTCCCATTCCCGCCAGGATATCGCCCAAAGAGACGTTCAAGCGGCGGCAAATCTGTAAAATGATTTTGATACTGGGTACCTTATTCTTCTTTTCCATCAAACTAACGGTAGCCTGCGTACAAATCCCATCGGCTAGTTCTTGTTGTGATAAATTCTTTTGCTTGCGGTATTGCTTGATCTTATCCCCTAATAAGCGCATCTAATTTCTCCTTGTCGATTGCCATGACGTTTTTCGGACAAAGCGCAATAAAAACCGAACGATTCTTTTGACAAAAGGCTGATCTATCACCTAAAGCATCAGCATCCCCTTTACCAATTGGCTCTCCCCTAAACCTGTCGGCGACTTTATCTTTAACTATAATAATAAGTGATTCGTCTGGAAATACAAGCAATATAGCTCTTTATGAAGGAACTCTAATCTGTCTATACCATTCTTTCATTTTCATATTAGCATCTTAATAATAGAAGGGTTGGCCCGCTAAATTACTTATCAATGTTCGTATATTACCCGTTTATCAACTAATCCCGTTATTTAGATATAGCTCAACGTAAAGTTCATGAGGACCGCCCACCAGGCCGACTGCGACTTGCCATTGACAACGCGCCGGAGACGGCTCAACTCATTGGTAATCTGACCATCCGCTCCCAACGCCCAGAGTCGTGTCATGGCGTCGACTGAATCCGGTGTCCACAGGTACGCTGGTACGTGGGCCTGGTGCGCCGCCGCAATGAACTGATCACTGACCGATAGCCGCTGGAAGGAATAGAAGTCGGCGGGGACCGACTTGGGCGCGACCCAGTTAAACGGCGTGATGTACCCCACTCTTAGGCCAGGAACACGGTGTCGGAGTTGCGCAACGACTCGGTAATCTAGGGAGTGCACTGCCGACCCATCCCGGGACAGGCGTGCCCCGTACTGTTCTGCAAATTGCCGCACCATCCCCGGCGAATCCTGGGGCGTCGTCTTCAGCTCCACTAACAGGGGTTGCTTCAGGGCCTCGGCGACCCGCAGATACTCAGGCCAGGTCACTAGCCGGTCGGATTGCCCATTTTCGTGCACTGTGAGGCCCGCTAACTGACGGCTGGTCAATTGGCGGGGCGTCTGCCGGCGACCGGCTAATTGCCGTAAGTTCTCATCGTGGAGGACCACCCAATGCTGGTCCTTGGTCTCGTGTAGATCCATCTCAACGTAAGCCGGCCGCTCACGGTGAACCGTCCGTAATGCGCCCAGCGTATTCTGTACACCCCGCTCGTGGTCAACCCCCCGGTGACTGATCAACAGGGTCGGACCGAAGCGGTCGGGCTGGTGGACCGCTTGGCTCACCACCAAGCCGCTAACACCTAACCAACAAAGCCCCAAGACCCACCAGTACCACCTAGGGCGTTCTCGCGATGGCAGCGCGACCACCCGCGGTCGACCGCACCAGCTCCAGGCCAGGGTTATCAGCCCCAGCATGGTCGCACCCGTATAACCCAAGAGAATCAGAAGCATACTCCCACCCGTCAGCATCTTTAACGTTGCTGGTGTCGCTGGGACTAGCTGGCGATTCAGCCAAATCACTGCCAAGCTGACCAGTAGCCACCCCAATAGCAGCAGAGCTTGAACGATTACTGCGCCCAGCATCTGACCCGGCCGGCCCCGTCGTCCAACCGGGGTCAGCTTCAGGTGGCGGGGACCCCAGAGGACTCCCCACGCTAGCAAGAACAGGTAGATAATCGCCACCAAGCCCAAAACAGGCCGTCGGTTCAATCCCACCCAATTAACCCACAGTGCCGGCAAGGGCAATCGCGCCAGCAGACGACTACTCAGCCCCCAGAGGCCCCAGGGTAACGCGAGGATCAGCCCCATCAGCATTAACCCAATCGTTGCTACCCCATGGTCGCGCCAATACAGACTCCCGGTGGTCTGCCCCGTAAACGCCTCGTTTAGCAGACGCAGTAGACGTCCCACCAAGCCAATCAACACCACCACTAGCAGGCCGGACCACCACGTCCACCCCGGCTGCGTGCCTAACCAGCGCAGGCCACCCAGCGCCAGGATCACCCCACTCCAGGTTAACAGAAGCCCTGGCCCCAGGAGCCCCCGTTGCCAGACGCGTCGCCAATTTTGCCACTTACCTTGCATCCCCTTGCTCACTCCATTCAAAAAGCCAGCGGAGAAAAACACCCCGCCGGCCTAATTGTTGTTACTTATTCTTTGGCTTGTACGTCGATGCCGCCGAGTGGTCACTCAACGGAATAAAGTCGTAAGCCAGTTGATCTTGTCGTTTAAATTCGTCGATGGCTAAATCAATCAGTTGGTCGATTAGGTCCGCATAGCTAATGCCGGAAGCTTCCCAAAGCTGCGGGTACAGGCTAATGTTGGTAAACCCTGGCAAGGTGTTGACTTCACCAACGTAGGGAACACCGTCACGCGAAACCAGATAATCGATCCGCGCCATCCCCGTCAGTCCCAGGGCAGCGTAAGTCTGCAACCCCATGGTCGTGATTTCCGTGGTCAACTTATCGTCCAGTTCCACGGGAACTTCAAAGGTCACGCCACTCGCATCCACAAACTTGTTATTGTAGTCGTAGAAGACGTCTTGCTTCGGTACCCGAATCGCACCCAACTTGGAAGCCTTAGGGTTTTCGTTCCCCAGGATGGAGATCTCAACTTCTTCCGGACCGGCAATGGTCTCTTCAACCAGTACTTTATAATCGTACCGGAAAGCATCTGCCATCCCGTCCAGGTATTCCTGCTCATTACGTGCCATGTGAATACCAATGGAAGAGCCTTGATTAGCAGGCTTGATGAACACGTCCGTGCCCAACTGTTCCTTGACCGTCGCATAATCGTAAGTGTCCCGATTTTCTGGCGTCACCACCACGTACTTGGTGTTCCGGATGCCGTTTGCGGTCAAGACCTGTTTCGTCCGATCCTTATCGAAGGCCGTTGCTGATGCCAAGACGCCACTCCCCACATAAGGCTTTTTCAGTAAACGGAAAAGCCCCTGGATCGTACCGTCTTCACCCAGATTACCATGAATAATCGGGAAGAAAACATCAATATCCTTCGCTTGGGATAGGTTCCAAATGGGTGCCAATGGATTCGTAGCGTCTACCTTGGTTTGTTCCTCGGCTGCAACCGTTGCTTCGTCTTCGCCATCGAAGACGCGGCGGGAGGCTGCGTCGCTCAAAACAAAACCATCGCGCGTCAGTAAGAAAAGGCTAACGTCATAGTGCGTCTTGTCCATCGCATCGTAAATATTATGAGCCGAACGCTTCGAAACGTCGTGCTCCGAGGAATTGCCACCGAATAGTAGGCCTACGTGTAATTTTTTGTTTTCCATGATGTCACTCATCCTATCGTATAGTTTTCGGTTAGCCTTCAGTATAACATTTCTTGTAAATAATACCTACAAACTAAGCCAAAAAATCAATCGCAGCGTTCAGATAGGTTCGAATCCGCGTCGAGAGATCCCGGTGGAGCTGCATCGCATCCAGTAACCGTTGCCGGTTATAGTAGCGGTTCCACCCCGCCGCCGTCTCGGTCGACCGCCGGCGCATGGCCACCTGTCGCCGCCACTGCTTTAAGGCCGCGATACAAGCGTCCTCATACAGGGGATGCCGGTTGGTCAGAGCAACCAGGTAATTCCCCATGCGGTCGGTCTCACCATAAATCAGAGGCGTTGTCAGCCGCTTGAACCGTTCCAGGAAGACCGTCATCAAGAACAACTTATCAGCCCGTGGTAGCACGTTACTGTCATTCAAGGCCGATAACAACGCCGTCAGGGAGGTGAAGGCGTGCGCCCACCCTTGACCGTTGATAAACCCGCGAGTATCCGTTTCTAAGCAAATATACGTCGCCACCTGGGCCACCAGGTGGTCCGCCTCAAAAGTAAAGAGTGCCGTGTGATCATTATGATAATGAATCAGTGTGGCCAGAAACGAGACGGCCGCCGACCGGCCGAAAACGGCCTGGTTAGCGGGTTCTAAGATATGATCGAATAAGCATTGGTCCCGTAATAATTGCGTCACTAGCCATTGCAGTTGCTCGGGCGTGAAGGTTCCCGCCTCAAGCGCATCGTAGAGGGTAAAGTGGACACCGGTATAGCGGACACGCGGATCGGTCGACCGTAAATGCTGCAACAACTGGTCCAATTCCGCCAACGTCACCTCGGCGGGTGAATCCGCCGCTAAGCGCTGGTGAACACTGTCCAAGAGGTCGACAACACCATCCTGATCATCGGGCAAAGCGATGGCCGTTCGACGCCGTCGGTGAACGTTGTCCATAAGCCGGCCCAGCCGACTTCCCAGGGATTGATAAACCTCCCCCTGGTGGAGCTGCGCGTTCAGGTCCCGAATATCTTGTTGTACCGTTTTTATCTGCTCGTCCATCAAACATCCTCCATAACCAAAGTGTCCTTAATACTTAAGACTCGACTTTCCCCGTATTGATGACCGGTTGTGAGCCCCGTTCGTTAATAATTGAAACCATCATGTTGTTAATCAGCTGTAGCTTTTGATTATCCGACAGGTTTAGATCCGTCTCGTCTGCCAACCGACTAATGGCCCCTTCCGTAATGGAAACGGCCCCTTCAACGATAATCTTCCGAGCCGACAAAATGGCCTGCGACTGTTGCCGCTGCAACATGGCCGAAGCAATCTCTGTGGCATACGCCAGGTGGGTCAACCGGGTCTCCTCAATCTTGACGCCGGCCACGTTCAACCGCTCCTGTAGCTCCTCCGTAAGATGGTCCGACACTTCCGTCGGGTTGCTCCGCAGGGTCAGGGCCTTACCATCCCCAAAATTATCGTAAGCGTATTCAGAAGCGACGTGCCGAATAGCCGATTCGCTTTGAATCTCCACGAACTGTTCGTAGTCTTCTACGGCAAACAGGGCCTTGCTGGTATCAACCACCTTGAACACGATGACTGCCGCAATCTCAACGGGGTTCCCTTGAAGGTCGTTGACTTTCAGAATGGCACTGTTGAAGTTTCGCACCCGCAATGAGACCGTGGTCTTATTCGTCAACGGGACGGTTAAGTAGAGGCCGGCCTCGCGAATCGTTCCGATGTAGCGCCCGAAGAACGTCAAAACTTTTGACTGGTTGGGACTAATAATGGTCAAACTGCTAGCCGCCAACACCGCAATAACGATTAAAACCACGCCAACTAGAAATAGGCTGCTCTCGATAATGGCCAGCCCGCCCACGATAAATAGGGCTAAGACAATCAATAGGCCTAGGTAGCCATTGATGTGAAACACATTCTTTTCTTCCACGTCTCCCACTCCATTTCTTGATATACCCCTATTATACCCGACTCAGCGAACGACCACTAAAAAACCGACCAAACTCTTAACGAGTTCGATCGGTTCCGTAAAACATTTAGTCTTCTTGAACATCGACGAACCAAGCTGCGTCCGTGTCGCTACCATTCAAGGCATCGAAACCGTCTGCCAAAGCAGGGTTAACGGCCGTTACCTTACCCGTTACGGGACTTGGAATGTCGGAGACTGCCTTATCAGCTTCAACGCTGAGTAAGTTGTCCCCCTTCTTGACCTGGTCACCAACGGCGGGTAACTTCGCGAACTTAATCGTCCCTAATTCGTCTTGTCCCTCAGTCGTTAACCCAATTCGAGTGCCATCATTCGTTGCATTGGTCCAGAAATACTTAACCATTTCACTCATGCTTTCAATCTCCTTTAATTAAACGATTCGTTACGACTAAACATGTAACTCTTATAATGATACCGCATTGACATGATTAGTCCAATCCCAATTAGATTTCCAATCAGGGCTGACCCACCTTGACTCACAAACGGTAACGGAATCCCGGTCAGGGGCAACAGTCCGATACTCATCCCGATGTTTTCAAAAACGTGGAACAAGATCATCATGATGACCCCCGTTGAGATGTAGGCGTAAAAGACGTTCTTGGTATCGAAGGTGACGCGAATCATTTGATAGATCAAAAGGAAGTACAGGAAAATCAGAACGCAGCCCCCAATGAACCCGAAGTTCTCCCCAATCACGGAGAAAATCATATCGGATTCCCGAACGGGGACGTACACGTGTGACGAGTTGAAGCCGGTCCCGAAAATACCACCGGACCCAACGGCCTTCATACTCTGCCAGAGTTGATACCCCTGGTTCGAGGTATCGGACGACGGGTGCAACCAGGTGTCGACCCGAGAGAATTGATAGGCCTGAAACCCGACCTTCTCCAGAATCTTCCGGCCACCACCCGTGGTGACCAAGGCAAGGGCAGTGCCCCCGACCACCGCAATGGCCCCAAAGGCCGGGGCGATGATCTTCCAGGTAATCCCGGAGACCAGCATCACCCCACCGGCAATGGCGAAGAACACCAGCATGGTCCCGAAGTCATTTTGGAGCTTCAGACCCACCGCAACTGGTGCCGTCCAAAGAACGATCTTACCAATCAACCGCCAGTCGGAGTTAAACGTATGCACCGGAAAGGCGTTGTTATGGTCAGCGACCACCCGAGCCAACATCAGGATAAAGGCCGGCTTCATGACTTCTGACGGCTGAAAGGTCAGGCCACCAATCGCGAACCAGCTCTTCGCACCGGTATTGAGATAGTATGCCCGACTGTAAAAGATCAACACCGAAAACAGGAGGAATAACCCAATCCCGTAAAGTAACGGGGCGACCTTCCATAATTGTTCCGAATCAAATTGCATGATGATGACGATGGCCACGGTCCCAATGATGTACCACATCAGCTGAGAGACCACGGCCGATTTTACGCTAGTCGCACCCGAATCGTGGGTCGCCGCAACGTAGATTGACGCTAGGCCAATCAAGGCCAACATTAAGACACAGAAGATGATGCCCCAGTCAATCCGGGAGTCCACTTCATCTTGTTGTCTTGTCGCATTCTTTGCCACAACAATTGCTCCTTAATCAAACTAAGATTTACCACTTGCCTTCCCGTTACCGGGGAGGCTGTTGAGTTTATTATAAAGGCCGGACCGGAACTTCGACGTTCCGCTCCGGCCAACTTTACGAAAATTTATTATCCCCGGTGCAGGTGATAGTCCCGCAAGAGAACTTCGACACCTTCATCCACCGTCTTGACCCGGTAAACATCCCCATCGGTCAATTTGGCTTCGAACCGGTCTTCAACGGGCTTTACCGTGCCAATCGTATCCGTGCCAATCTTCAGTGCGGACACGGTCGTCCCGTCTGATTGTTTCTGTTCATCTACGGTCACTTGAACCGCCTTTTCTCGTTTACTCATGCCGTCTCTCCTTTATTTCGTTGGGGTGTGTTGATCATCGAGCTGCATATCCTGACGATAGGCTTGTTCGGCCGCAACGTTTCGTCGTAGCGTAAAGTGGTCCGGCACCGGATCCACCCCACCATGAACGAAGGGGTGGCACCGTAAAATGCGCGCAATGCCCATTAACCCGCCTTTCACGGTACCATGCTTCGCTAACGCTTGCAGCATGTAAGTGGAACAGGTGGGGTAGTAGCGACAGGTCGGGGGGAACAACGGTGAGATCCACCGCTGATAGCCCCGAACTAAACTCATGAAAAACCGTCTCATCAGCCGACCCCCTTACCGCTTAGTTGTTTTGCTTAGCAACCTTGGTGTTCATGTGTTCCAAGAGGACCCCGGCACCCTTGGCAACGTTATCTAAAGGATCCTCTGAGATGATGACGGGAACCGTCAACTTCTCGGAGAAGAGCTTATCGATGCCGTCCAATAAGGCCCCACCACCGGTCAACATAATGCCCCGGTCAATGATGTCCGCTGCCAATTCCGGTGGCGTGGTTTCCAGAACCGCCATCGCTGCCGAGACAATCTGGTCAACGGAGTCATGAATGGCTTCTTCGACCTCGGTTGCCGTGATTTCCACCTCAGTTGGCATTCCGGAAACAGCGTCCCGGCCCCGAACAGCCATGGTCTTCTTGTCGTTGTCCGGTTCTGGGTAGGCGGTCCCAATCTTAATCTTAATGGTTTCGGCCGTCCGTTCCCCGACAATCAAGTTGTGCTTGTGCTTCAGGTAGTTCACAATCTCCGAGTTCATCCGGTCACCAGCGACCCGGATGGACCGGCTCGACACGATGTCCCCTAAGGACAAGATGGCGATATCACTGGTTCCCCCACCCATATCGATCACCATGTTACCACTCGGCTTGAAGATGTCCATCCCAGCACCTAACGCTGCAACCTTGGGTTCTTCTTCCAGGTAAACCTTAGCCCCACCAGACTTTTCGGCCGCCTGAATGATCGCCTTACGTTCGATTTCGGTGATGTTGGTAGGCGCACAGATCATGATGTTAGGCTTCGAGAGGAATCCCTTCACACTCAACTTGTTGATGAAGTAGGAAAGCATGGCTTCAGTAATATCAAAGTCGGAGATAACGCCGTCCTTCAGTGGCCGGATTGCCCGGATGTTCCCCGGCGTCCGTCCCACCATTCGGTAGGCTTCGGACCCCACCGCTAACACTTTATCGGTCTTCGTATCAATCGCCACCACGGATGGTTCGTTTAATACGATGCCCTTACCGACCACGTAGATTAAAACGTTCGCAGTCCCCAGATCAATACCAATGTCTTTCGCCATACTTTTGTATCCTCCTGATTTTAAATGCCAATTTTCAACGTTTCATTATACCACACTCTACGTAAACTCTAAATGGGTAACCGAACCAAACAAAAAGGCGGCTCTCCGCCACCTTTGGTTTTCAGCTTGCTTAGACTTCATTATCGACCCGCGTGTTCTTCAACACCACGGCATCGTTATCGGGAACTGAGATACGTTTGACCGCAGCGCCCAAGGCAGTCAACTTCTTGTGGAAGTCGTAGTAACCTCGATCTAAGTATTTTAAGTTTGTGACTTGCGTATAGCCATCGGCCACGAGCCCTGCCAGAACCAACGCTGCAGCTGCTCGTAAATCAGTCGCGGCAACTTCGGCCCCGTTGAAGTCGGTTGGACCATGCATGACCACCGTCTGCCCGTTAATCTGGAACTGGGCGTTCATCCGCCGAAGCTCTTCCAGGTGCATGAACCGGTTCTCAAACACGGTCTCCGTCATGGTACTGGTCCCCTCAGCGGCCAACTGCAAGATAGTCATCTGCGGCTGCATATCCGTTGGAAAGCCAGGGTATGGCATGGTCTTTACGTCGGTTGGCTGGAGTCTGTCCGGACCAACGACCCGAATCCCGTCGGCCTCATCGGTCACCAACGCACCCATTTCCCGTAATTTAGAAATCAATGGCTTGTTGTGTTCAACGATACCGTCCTTGATCAACACGTTCCCGTGCGTCAAAGCAGCGGCAACCATGAAGGTGCCCGCTTCGATTCGGTCCTGAACCACGTTGTGTTCCGTCCCGTGCATGGCCGTAACCCCATCGATCCGCAGGGTTTCGGTCCCGGCACCGCGCACGTGCGCGCCCATCTTATTCAAGACGTTTGCTAAGTCCACAATTTCCGGCTCCCGGGCAACGTTATCAATCACCGTGGTGCCGTCTGCCAAACAAGCCGCCATCATAATGTTTTGTGTTGCCCCAACGCTTGGGAAGTCCAGGTAAACGTGACCACCCTGCAGACGGTCCGCAAAGGCCTCGATGTACCCGTCGTGTTGTTCGATCCGCGCACCAAGGGCCTCTAAGCCCTTCAGATGCAGGTCAATTGGTCGGGTCCCGATGGCACAGCCACCCGGTAACGCGACCCGCGCGTGACCCAAGCGAGCCAGCAACGGCCCCATGACAACGATGGATGCCCGCATCTTCGAAACGTATTCGAACGGGGCCTCACTCGACAACTGCTTGGTTGCGTCAATCGTAATTTGTCGGTTAGCTTCATCAAAGTCCACGCTCATGTTCAAGAAACGCAGGACCTTATTCATCGTGTAAACATCAGATAGAACCGGAACATTTGCTAAACGCGTGATTCCTTCACTAGCCAGAATAGAAGCCGCTAAGATTGGTAAGACGGCGTTCTTGGCTCCTTCGATTTGGACCTCACCAGTTAAGCGGTTCCCACCATGAACAACGATTTTTTCCATGGGATACCTCCAAAAAATTTATGGGTCTACCGTACCAGGTAGCCTAGATTACGAACATTATTAATGAAGTCTAGGAAGAATGAACTACAGCCAAAGCCAATTGCAACCGCTAACATGACAATTAGCACGCGCGCTTGGCGAGGATAAAAGGTCATTAAACGCTCAATATGCAGTCCAGAAATTGCCCAGAATGCTAGCGCAATAAAACACAAATGACTAATAATCGTTAAGATTCCCTGTATTCCGATGATTTTCATCGACGCCATCCCTTCTAAACATTCTCATTAACTATAGCATATTTCCTGAAGCTTGTCCCTGCGATTCCCTTAAAAACGGGGCTTTGTAATATTACATTTACGAATATTTGACAAAACCTTTAAATATTGATTACGGGCAAAAGAAAAGAACGATAACCCACTCTTTGCGGGTTATCGTTCTTTTTAACATCGTGAAATGCTATTTTTAGGTTTAGTGCTTTGCGACGTTAATCCGGTTGACAGCTCGCCGTAAAGCGACTTCAGCCCGTGCCAAGGTATCCGAATCATGCGCAGCTTGCGCCTTCTTGATGGATGCCTGTGCCCGTTCCCGAGCACTTTCAGCACGTGCCACATCAATATCGTCTTGACGTTCCGCACTGTCAGCAACAATGGTGGCCGTGTTATTCGAGAATTCAAGGAAACCACCGTTAACGGCGATTCGATCTTCTTCCCCATCATGCTGAACCCGAACCTCGTCAACTTCCAAAGAAGTAATGACGGGAACGTGATTTGGCAAGATACCGAGTTGACCCAACTTGGTGACAACCACTAAGAAGGTCGCTTCGTGTTCATAAACGCGTCCATCGGGAGTGACGATACTAACGGATAACACTGATGAATGATCAGCCAATTAGAATCCCTCCCTAGTTGTTGGCGACAGAAGCATTAATTTCCTTGGCCTTAGCGACCGCGTCTTCAATACTCCCGCAGTTCCGGAAGGCATCTTCTGGTAAGTCATCATACTTACCATCCAAAATGTCCTTGAAACTCCGAATCGTATCTTCCAACTTCACGTACTTCCCGTCCATCCCAGTAAATTGGGAGGCAACGGAGAAGGGTTGTGATAGGAAGAACTGAATCCGCCGGGCACGGTTAACCACCGTTTGTTCCTCTTCGGAAAGTTCATCCATCCCTAAGATTGAGATGATATCTTGCAATTCATGGTACCGTTGCAAGACGTGTTGAACGTCCGTCGCAACGTCGTAGTGTTCTTGACCCACGATTTCTGGGGCCAAGGCAGTTGACGTCGATGCCAATGGGTCCACGGCTGGGTAAATCCCTTGTTGCGTTAAAGCACGCTCCAAGTTGGTCGTGGCATCCAAATGGGCAAAAGTCGTGGCAGGTGCCGGGTCGGTATAGTCATCGGCAGGAACGTAAACGGCTTGAATCGAGGTGATTGACCCCTTCTTCGTTGACGTAATTCGTTCTTGCAACTGACCCATTTCAGTTGCCAGCGTTGGTTGGTAACCAACGGCTGAAGGAATCCGCCCCAGTAAGGCAGAAACTTCAGAACCGGCTTGGGTGAACCGGAAGATGTTGTCGATAAACAGCAACACATCTTGGCCCTTAACATCCCGGAAGTATTCCGCGATGGTCAACCCAGTCAAGGCAACCCGCATCCGGGCACCAGGAGGTTCGTTCATTTGTCCGTAAACCATGGCGGTTTGCTTCAAAACACCGGAACCCTTCATTTCCCAGTACATATCATTCCCTTCACGAGTCCGTTCACCAACACCGGTGAAGACGGAAATCCCGTTATGGCCTTGGGCAATGTTATGAATCAATTCCTGAATCAAAACGGTTTTACCAACACCGGCACCACCGA
>DXGJ01000001.1 GCA_019113985.1 Candidatus Levilactobacillus faecigallinarum | reverse complement strand
CAAGCCGAACTCGAAGATTTAAAGATGGTTCAACGTCCAAAAGTAATTGAACGGATTAAGATTGCCCGTTCCTACGGGGACCTTTCGGAAAATTCCGAATACGAGTCAGCTAAGGACGAACAGAGTATGCTGGAAACGCGGATCAGCACGGTTCAACGGATGCTTCAATACGCGCAGATCATCGATAACGATGGGACCGACAAGGACGAAATCACCGTGGGTAAAAAGGTGACGTTCCAAGAACTGCCGGACGAAGATCCTGAAGAATACACCATCGTGGGTGCGGCCGAAGCCGACCCCATGGCGGGGAAGATTTCAAACGACTCTCCAATCGCTAAGGGCCTCTTAGGGCACCGGGTAGGGGAGAACGTGACCTTCCCAACGCCTGGTGGCGACATGACGGTTAAGATTGTTGCTGTTGACTAATTAGCACTAGATAAGGGGTTCCGGATAATTTCCGGGGCCCTTTTGTGATTTTACAGGGATGAAACAATCAATTGTGAACAACTTAATTATGTATTCCCCTTGCAAAATGTGACGATTTCATGTTATAAAGGTAAGTGAAAACGGATTCATAGTCTGGTTAAGAGGAGTCTTGTAAAATGAAGATTACGGTGACAGATAAAGCGAGTGAGTGGTTCCAGAACGATATGGCCATGAGTGGTCGCAGTATTCGATTCTTTGGCAAGGTGTACGGGAAGACGCCCGTTCACCAAGGATTCTCTCTGGGCATGACCCCTGATGACAATCCCCGGGATCCCGTCGTGACGACCACCAAGGATAACGTCACCTACGTGATTACGGAAGGCGACCAGTGGTTCTTCGTGGGGTACGACCTGACTATCGATTATGATCCAACAATCGACGGCCCAACTTATATTTATACGGATAATGGCGAACTGGATAAGTAAGCCAATGATGAGTGATTAAGTGATAAAATAGGACGCCAACACGCGGCTTCGTGTGTTGGCGTCCTATTTTATCTGGTGATTGTGACACTATCTCGTTCGACTAAAACGACCGGGGAAATGGCCTGAGTCGGCTGTCCCAGTAGGCGATTAACGCTTTGTTGCCCAATGGTCCGAAAATCTTGGGTCATACTGGTCAGTGCCGGCGTGGTGAGGTCACAGATAATCGTGCCATCGATACTGATGAGTGACAGTTGGTCGGGGAGCACTAGGTGATGCTGCTTGGCGGCGGTTAGGAGCCCCGCCGCGACCATGTCACTGGCTGCAACGATCGCCGTTACGCCTAACGCTAGGTAAGCTGGCAGGACGTTTTGGCCGGCCTGATAACTGTAGTCGCCGGGTTGGACCCATGCCGGGTCTTGGGGGAGCTGGTGGTCGGCTAGGGCTTGCTGATAACCGGCCAGTCGTTGGCTCCCGGTATGGAAGTTATCGATGCCAGCCAGTCCGATGTGGGTATGACCATGGTCAATCAGGTAGGTGGTTGCTCGGTAGGCAAGTTGGCGATTATCCGAGCTGACTGATTTAATGGTTGGGTCATCGAGGTTCAATGAGACAAAACAGAAGGGCGTCTGTGACGCCTGAAGCAACTGGCGGTCCTCCTCATCGGGTTCGATGGCCACCAATAAGATGCCGGCCAGTGGCCGCTCGAGAGCGGTGGTAATGGCCTGATGCTGGAGGGCCGTATCCCGGTTGCCGGCATACAGGATGATGACCTGTTGGCCGAGTTCACCGGCCCGTTGCTGGATGCCGTCGATAATGGCCGTTGAGAAGTTGGTTGGCGTGGCATTGATGATCACCGCGAGCACGTCCGCGTGCTTCTTGACCAGCTCGACGGCGGCCGAATTCTTGCGGTACCCCAGCTCCTGGGCGGCTGCCAGGACCTTGTCGTGTGTTTTTTGACTATAGTTGCCGTGCTTATGGCCTAGGACGCGTGAGACTGTGGCGATGGATAGGCCAGTCTGGGCGGCAATATCTTTAATGGTTGGTTTCAACGGGCGTCTCCTTTGGTTGATGTAATACCTTATTATACCGCAAGATACGAAAATCAACGTAAAAATCCGTAAACGTTTCCATTGCTGCCTTTATGCTATTGTAAACGTTTACGGATAGTGCTAGGATTAAATTGTATTCGAGAACAAGTTAATTTTAGGGAGATGGATCCACATGAATCAACCTGCAACACATCCAGGGATGAAGGTTGCCACCGCGAAACCAGATAAGGCTCCGGCGAAGCTGACAAACTCCTTACCCAATTTACCATTAAAGACGCTCTTTGCGATTACCTTCGGGTTCTGTGGCGTGAACATGGCCTTTTCGCTCCAGTCGTCGCAGATGAGTCGAATCTTTCAGACCATCGGGGCGGACCCCACGAAGCTGGGCCTGTTCTTTATCTTACCGCCGCTGGCCGGGCTAATCGTACAACCCTTGGTCGGAAAATACTCCGACCGGACCTGGTCACGTTTCGGTCGGCGGATGCCGTACCTGTTGTTTAGCGCACCAGTTGCTGCGCTAGTCATGGTTTTGCTCCCCAACGCGGGGTCCTTCGGGTTTGGCTACGCGTCATTAGCCGCCCTATTATTCGGTGCAATTGCTATTTTATTCATGGACCTCTCCAGTAACGTCTGCATGCAGCCCTTCCGGATGATCATTGGGGACATGGTCAACGAGAAACAAAAGGACAAGGCCTGGTCTTGGCAACAGGCCTTCAGTAACCTGGGTGGGGTGTTAGCCACCATTTTACCGTTTGTCCTGACCTACTTTGGGGTCGCCAACACCGCTAAAAAGGGTGTGGTCCCGTTGTCCGTTCGTTTGGCCTTTTACATCGGTGCGGCAATTCTCTTGGGAATTTCCGCCTACACGATTCATACCGTCAAGGAATACGACCCAGAAACGTATGCGTTATATCACCACATCGACCCGGAAGCTCATAAGCAGACCAAGTCGATTTGGCAGCTGATCAAGGAAGCCCCTAAGGCATTGTGGGAAGTTGCCGTGGTTCAGATGTTTGCTTGGATTGGGATTCAATACATGTGGACCTACACCACCGGGGCCATTGCCCAAAACGTTTGGCACACCACGAATGCTGCTTCGGCGGGGTATCAAGCCGCCGGTAACTGGTACGGCATCTTAACGTTTATCCAGTCGATGGCTGCCGTCTTATATGGGTTCCTGGTCTTATCGCACACCAACCAAAATAAACGGAAATTCTGGTACCGCTTTGGGATTGCCTGCTTTGCCGTTGGTCTGATTTGGGTCTTCTTTATCCATAATCAATACTTACTGATTGCGCCATTCTGTCTGATTGGAATTGGCTTCTTCACGGTTCACGTGGAGCCCTTCAACATCTTCACGTCGTCTCTGAATGGGTCGAACGAAGGCTCCTACATCGGTATCTTCAACGGGACGATTTGCCTGCCCCAGATTCTCGCATCCGTTGCCAGCTTTATTGTCTTTCAGCTGGTTGGCAAGTCGATGCCCGGGATGATGTTGGTCGCCGGGGTTTCCATGTTGATTGCGGTTCTAGCGATTAGTGTGATCAAGCAAGACAAGCCACAAGAAGATCTGTCGGACAGTTCCATTCAATAATTGGCATATAGAATTTTTCAGAGAAGGAAGCAGATTGAAATGAGTAACTTACCAAGCTATCAAACAACTGGTCAGACGGTGATGTTTGACTTTCAACAGCCGTTACAACTGACAGTTATGACCCCAACCATTATCCGGGTCTTCGTGAACCGGGGGGACCAAGGCAGCTCCTACGCTATCGAGGGGGATAAGACCCAAAAAACGGCCTTCACGGTCACTCAAGTGGCGGATCACTATGAACTTGCTACGGATACGCTAACGGTTCACGTTGATGCTGAAAAACACGTGGACGTTTACGACCATGCCGGGAACGCGTTGATTACCGATTACCGCGGCGAACGGGTAGTTCTGGATAAAGGGGTCGACAAGGTCCACCAACGGTTGGTCGAGGCGGAGGGGCACACCGTCCAGAAGGCGACCGTTAAGTCGGATACGGGCTATTACGAGGTGGTCAAGACCTTGGCGCCGGACGAACACCTGTATGGTTTGGGCGATAAGACCGGTTACTTGGACAAACGTGGCTTCGAGTACGATAACTGGAATGCGGATAATACCGAGCCCCAACTGGAAATCTTGCCGAACCTGTATAAGTCGATTCCGGTTATGCTAGGCTTGAAGAATGGGCATCCCTATGGGCTGTTCTTCGACAACACCTACAAGAGCCACTTTGACATGGGCAAGGAAAGTGACCAGTACTACTTCTATTCAGCCGTTGACGGCAACCTCAACTATTACATATTGGGGGGGCCAACGTTAAAGGCCATTGTCCGTGACTACACCTACCTGACAGGGCGGACACCGTTGCCACAGAAGTGGACGCTGGGCTATCAGCAGTCTCGCTGGGGCTACAGTGCCAGCCAGAACGAGGTCCAAGAGATCGCCGATAACCTGAAGAAGTATGATTTACCCTGTGACGCCATTCACTTCGATGTGGACTACATGGACGGCTACCGGGTCTTTACCTGGGATAAGGCCAAGTATGCGGGGAATCCCAAGGCCTTTGTGACCAGTCTGAAGAAGCAGGGCATCAAGGTGATTCCCATCATTGATCCGGGCGTCAAGCAGGATCCGGACTACAGCGTGTACGCCGAAGGGGTCAAAAAAGGTTACTTTGTCAAATCACCCGACGGTCAGGTCTATATTAATAAGGTTTGGCCGGGTAACTCGGCCTTTCCAGACTTCGGTCGGCCCGAAGTTCGCCAATGGTGGGCGGACAATGGTAAGTTCCTGACCAATATGGGCGCCGCCGGTATCTGGATCGACATGAACGAACCTGCGTCGTTTGAGGGCGAGATTCCGTTGGATGTGGCCTTTAGTGACCAGGACACCCCGTCAACCCATAAGAAGATGCATAACGTCTATGGGCATAACATGGCCAAGGCGACCTATGCGGGATTAAAGGCCCAGCAGGGGAAGCGGCCCTACGTGATCACCCGGGCGGCCTACGCGGGTACCCAAAAGTACGCGACCGTTTGGACCGGTGATAACCGGAGTATGTGGCCCCACATCCAGATGATGGTGCCACAACTCTGCAACCTGGGGATGAGTGGCTTCAGTTTCGTTGGGACCGATATTGGGGGCTTTGCTTCTGATACGAATCCAGAACTGCTGACGCGCTGGATCGAAGCCGCCATCTTCAGTCCGTTGTTGCGGAACCATGCGGCGATGGGTACCCGGCGGCAAGAACCCTGGGTCTTCGGTGAACCCACATTATCAATCTATCGGAAGTACCTGAAGCTGCGATACCACCTGATTCCCTACCTCTATGACCTCTTCGCCGAGGAGACCAAGACCGGGCTGCCAGTTATGCGGCCCCTGGTCTTAAACGATGATACCGACGAGCGTGTCCGGGACCTGAATGACGAGTACATGGTGGGTGATAATCTGTTAGTTGCACCAGTTTTGACTAAGTCGACCACCAAGCGGCTGGTTTATCTGCCGGCTGGTCAGTGGATTGACTTTTGGAATGGGCAGGAACTGACGGGGCACCAAGACGTGGTTGCGAATGCACCGCTGGATAAATTGCCGCTGTACGTGCGGGCTAATACGCTGTTGCCGTGGGGGCCAACGGTCGATCACGTGAGCGATGCACCGCTGACAGCCATGACCTTTAAGCTGTATGGTGATGAGGGAACCTACCAGCATTACCAAGATGACG
>DXGJ01000065.1:0-35000 GCA_019113985.1 Candidatus Levilactobacillus faecigallinarum | reverse complement strand
TGCTTGCCACCATCCAGGGTGGAAGGGTACCCCGACGTGGAAACGATGCGGGAGAGGCCCACCTCCTGATTCCGGGCAACAATTGCCCGGCGCATCTCTTCGGCGTCGTCAAACACGCGCAGGTCATACTCGGGGCCACCCGAAGAAGGGAGTGGGCGGAGGTCTTGATGCGTAAAGGCGTTGATCCAGGCCACCAGGTCATCACTGGCCCGCATGCGAAATTGATGCGTAAGGCGGTAGGCCTGGTGTGGAAAAGGAGCGACCAATGCCTCAAGGCGTCGTTCCGTCCAATAACTCTTCATGCGCAGCACCTGGGTCTCGTCAAAAACGACCACCACGACCTTCGCCGACTGAAGTAGCGCCGTGAGCTGATTCTCTCCGTAAAAATTGTTGTAGTGGTCCGCTTGGGAGAGCAGCAGGTGGGCCTCATCAATGACAAGCACGTCAGCAGTCGTTTTCCCCTGAGCAAGTTGATTGATCAGTGACGTTGGTCGTTGGAAGTCCTTTTTAAAGAGGTGGGACTGGTGTCCGGCAATCTCACGATAGACCTTCAAGATTTCGGGGTGATTTACCAAAAAGTAATTGGTTGTTCCAGCAAGTGGACTCGTGGGTTGGGTTCGGGTCGCCGTTTGAATCTGATTGAACAAATGAGCCAACACGACACTTTTGCCGGTTCCCGCATCGCCATAGAGGGTGAATACGGCCGGCTTAGGGCCCGTGAGATGCTCCGTCACGAAGCTAAAGAGGTGGTTGACCAACTTTTCCTGGGCCGGTGTCAGGGGCAAATCCGGTGATATTTTATCGGTTGCTGCATTGGATGGACGAATAGACCATCGCCGCCTTTCTACAAAGATAGGTTTATTGTAACGCGATTTTTGACCAAAAGAAAAACCCTTCCGACGTGAAAGGGTTCTCAATTACTTGGTTTCAGAGGCACTAACGCGGTGGTAACTCGCGGAGTGGAAGTGATTGGCGCTGGTCGCATAAATCTTTAGTGGTTCGAACGCCGGCGTGTCTCGCCAAAGCAAGTAGTCTTGACTGTCGTTCCAGATGGTTAAGAGTAAGTAACTCCCGGCATCCTTTTCCTTCGTCAGGACGTACATCGCACGCATTCCGTGTGGGGGAACGCTGGCCGCCAGGCGATTGATTTTAGCGTCGAAAACGTCGGCGGTATCGTGATCAAACTTGAAATAGCTGAAATGATAAAAGCCCTGCCAGTCACTAGCCCCCTGATGGAGCTGTGTCTGGTAGTTTAGGCCAGCTTTGAACAAACTGGGTTGGCCCGAAACATCTAGGAGCTGTAGCCCCTCATCATCGCCAGCCGAGTTCGCCAGGAGAACTAACTTCCGGTCGGGATGTTCGGCGATGAACTTCTTTAAAATTTCACGAGTACCAAACGTAAATGCTAGACTTTCTAACATGGCGAATCCCTCCTCATTGACACTTTCATTATAACCCGTTTAGCCCGTTAAACTGAAACGTTTACACCTAATCACCCACGCGCTAAACTGAAACAGTAAACGTTTATTCGAAAGGATGATTCGATGGAATTAACAGTTTTAGGGTGTTATGGGGGCTATCCCTATAATGGTATCGGTACAAGTAGTTATTTACTCACGAGTGGGGACTATCACCTGCTCCTCGATTGCGGAAGTGGGGCGTTAACGGCGTTGCAGCGGTACTTAGATCCGTTGCAATTAGACGCGGTTCTATTGACCCATTATCACCATGATCACACCGCCGATGTAGGGGTCCTACAGTACCTCTGGCAGCTCGCACCGGGGGACAAGAAGGAACCCGTGTTGCCGATTTATGGGCATACGGCGGATCAGGCGGCCTTTGCCGGCCTGACTTGGCCCGATGCTACGGTTGGTCGGGCGTACGACCCAACGCAAACGTTGGTGTTAGGCCCCTTTACCCTGACGTTCGGTGAAACGCACCATCCCGTACCAGCCTACGCACCACGAATCACGGAAACGGCGACGGGACGAACGCTGGCCTTTACGGCGGATACCGCAGCCTTTGCCGGACTCACGGACTGGGCGGGCAACGCAAACGTGCTATTGGCCGACACCAACTTTTACGCCGATCACCAGGGGACTGCGTGGCACCTGACCTCGACGCAGGCGGGGAACTTGGCACGTCAGGCACAGGTGGGCCAGCTTTTACTGACGCATTTGCCCCAAACGGGGTCGTTGGCGCAACTGCAACAAGAAGCGCAGCTCGCGGCCGGACCCGCGATTCCTGTCAGTGTCGTTCACGCGGGGACCACGTACCGGGTCTAATGGTTCTGCCTATAAAATAGTTGCCGAAAGGGGCTTCCTTTTTATCTTAAACGTGATATAATGGTTATTATTAAATATAAGTTATAGATAAAGGGAGGAACCGCAAATGACTGTGACATTGTATACGACACCAAGCTGTTCATCTTGCCGCAAGGCACGTCTCTGGTTGGAGGACCACGGTATCGCTTATCGGGAGCAGAATATCTTTGCTCACCCTTTAAGCATTACTGATATTAAGGCCATTCTCCGGCTGACCGAGGACGGGACCGAAGAGATCATCTCCAAACGCTCACGAGCGTACCAGGAGATTGCCGACCGCCTCGAAGATCTTCCATTGGGCGACCTCTTCCAAGTCATTCAACGGCACCCGGGAATTCTTCGGCGGCCGATTCTGATTGATGACCGGCGCATCCAGGTGGGCTTCAACGAGGAAGACATTCGGCGGTTCTTGCCGCGAGAAGTCCGCGTTGCGGCTTTGAAAACTGCCCAACGCTTAGCAAATGGACAAAACTAGGGTTAATTAGTTGCATCTAACTGGATTTGTGGGAAAATACTACTTGCAGTCCAGTTTTTTGGTGACCATTGCTTTACATGCCAATAAAAACGTTTAGAATGAGTACCAAGGACAATACCCAACCCACGAGAAAGGGGTGTTATTCATGGAAATGGAACGAATCAACGAGAATACGATTCGCGTGGTTATCGGTAACGACGATCTCAGCGAACGCGGGATTACCGTGTTGGATTTGCTGGGGAACCATAAGCAAATCGAGAGTTTCTTCTACAGTATCTTGGAAGAAGTCGACGTTGACCACCAATTCCAGGACAACGATGCCGTCACCTTCCAGGTGTTACCAAATCGCAATGGCCTAGAATTATTTATCAGTAAGAACGTCGATCCGGATTCACCGGTTGACGAGGAACAGGCCGATGCCAGTGTCGACACCGATCACCCCGATCAAGTGTCGGATCAGCTCAAAGCCCACCTGTTAGAGAAGGATGGCCAAAAGGACATCTACATCGGGGGTAAGACGCCAGCTAGTGACAGTAACGACGTGGCGGATTACCTGAGTGACGATGGTCAGCCGACCGTCTCACAGGTCGTTAAGCTACATACCTTTGAAGATATGATTAGTTTAGCGCGGGTGCTACACCTCGAAAGTGCCGCTTCGAACCTGTATCAATACAACGGTGCGTACTACTTGGAATTGATTTTCTTTACTAATGAAACCTCACGGGAGGCCATCAAGGATGACATGGCCGTCGCTTACGAGTATGCCGACCGCTCCCAAGTTGCTCCGGACGTTTTGGCCGAACACGGTGAACTCGTCATGGAACACTCGTCACTCGAGCTCACCCGATTCTATTTTTTAGGTCAAAATAAGGATTAGTGAGGAGCCAAAAAGGCTGATATAACAGCATTCCTGATTTTATCTTTTCCTCAGAAATCCTATATTTTCCTATCTGAAGCACAAAATAAGCACAATATTGGAGTATTCTACCGAATTTTGTGCCTCAAGCGTCGAACCTCTTCTGCGGGAAGGGATTCGACGCTTTTTTGTGTTTTAAGGCATAGGCACAAAATTATTCGGCTAGCTTATCCATCATGTTGATGATGTTGGTTTGACCATCTTTGGTCCCGTTGTCGTAGAACCGAGTCATGCGTACATCTGTATGTCCCATAATCTTCATAACGTCAATTGGATCCTTGGCGTTTGGTAATGAGAAAGTGGCAAAGGCATGCCGCATCATATGCGGGAAAATGTGTGCATTATTGGTGATAACAACTTTTTTGTGTGGCGGAATGATTAAATCATCAGTTACTTTACCCTGAGCGTTTACGGATTGAACACGTGCCTTGCCTTTGTTGACTGACCGGTCGACGATAACCTTAGAGCCATCGGCGTTCGCTACTTCGATACCAGTAAGTTCATCCATGATATTTTTGAGTAGTTTGACCTGACTAGGGTCACCGGCCGTTTTGCCTGGTGCTTGCTTATAGCCAATGAAGCCATCGGGACGTACGAATATACGGTGGCCGTCCTTATCATCGACAAAGATATTGCCACTTTCGTAGACGGCAACACGTTGCCCCATAGCAGCTGACACTTCATCAGTGAAAATATGATTTAGTCGTGTGTAACTCCAGGGGGTAGCATTCTCATTAACGAATATAAAGCTGTCTGAGGCGAATTGCTTATCGGCGTCCATATATACCTGGCGACTACATTTAACGGCCTCCTGGAGCAGCTGATAGATTCTAGGCGTGATTGGAACGTCTCTGACGGCGGCAGGAGTTTTGGTGTCCCCACCTTCAGGCTTCCAATGCGTCCGGGCAATCTCGACGTGAACATGATCCGGATAGATGTTCTTGGGCTGCATCCCTAAAATTTCTGCATGGCGTAGAGCAACTAAAGACAGATAGAACGCCGCTAACGCCATTGGGGAGAGTACACGTTGCGCCGTTTTAATGGCAAACACGTACTTTTCTTTTGAAATTTCATTGTTGCGAACACCGATACCCGCCTTAACCCGCAAGTTACGTAGCTTGTTGCTTGGAATGACACCACTATAAACGGCGTCATTTAGCATGGTTGACATGTAGCCGCGTAGGGTGCTAATTGTCTTAGACGAGTAACCGATTCGGCCAGCTCCACGCTCAACGGTTTCTAACTCGCGAATATAGTTTTGAAACGATTCTCTCGTGACATCACGCAATTTGGCCTTACCGAATTTTGGCAAGAGGTATTTCTCAAACTTCTGCTCGTAGTTGTTGTAGGTATCGGGGGACCAATATGCTTCGTTACGGGCCATCCACTGCGAATAGTATTCGCTAACGGTGACGCGCTTGGCCGTTCCGCTGGCAAGGTATATTTCACGCTCGGCCTCATCGGCCCATTCGATTGCATCGGTGGAATTAGTAAAGCCTTGCTGACGGAGCGATATTTTTTTGCCCTGGACGGTACGGTAAAAATTAACCCCGTACTTCTTGCCATGAGCAGTGGTAGAGTAACTAAAAATTCGACTATCCTTCTTGAGTCTTTCTTCTTTTTTCAATTTTATTTCTCCTCTCAAAAGTTGCCGGGCTAGGCGCTTTTTGAGATAGGGACTTTCGGAACCACCTCCTTTAGGTTAGAATTGAATATGTTAAAGGCGCACATTTGTGTGCTTTGAAACTAGCGAGTGGATTATCCACTTGCTGATATGTATTTTGGTTTGCGCATCCAACTTCTTGGCGGGAGGGGATGCGCATTTTTTAGTTGAACGTTATGGTTCCGAAGCTTCGTACTCTTTGAGGTGTTTGCAGAGTGACTTTAACGGGGGCCGAACGTTTACTTAGTGTCCATGCAGCAACGGTGGAAACGGTTGCTCCAGGATTAACTGTTTCTTCAGAGTCAATTACCTGGGCTTTGTTGTAGTATGCAGAGTCTTCATCAACGGAACTAATTTCAAGCTCTTTGGTAACACTACCTAAATTTTGCTTAGGCACCAGGTCATAGTAAACGATGCTGGATAGGTCTTGAGACTTTTTGGTGGTGTTGGTGTAGGTCAAGAAAATAAGAATATTTTCACCATCCATACCATCTGATTCGCGTACGCTACTGTGTAAGGTCAGTGTACCTTCCTTCGTAACAAATGTTGTCCCATTAAGATATTCTGATTTAGGTGTTGTTACCTTTGAGTTAATTGCAGTTTTATTGGATTTGAAAGCCTTAGCAGTAACACTTGCCTTTTTTAATTTATACCCATTTTTGCGAGAAACAACGGTAAGATGCCAGTTGTTTTTTACAGTTCTAAGCTTTGACCATTTGAAGGTGAAGCTACTGCGCTTAATTTTAGCAGAGCCAAGCTTTTTTGATCCATGATAGACGGAAATTTTGGCGCCCTTTGTACCATTCCCCTTAAGTTGACTGTTACTAAACTTTAGGCCGGATAAGTGCTGGTTCTTCAAAGAATGCTTCTTGGCAGATACACTTGTGGCAGGTATCAACGAACCGAATACCATTCCGGTAAGTACCAATGTAGTAATAAATCTATGT
Organism: Candidatus Levilactobacillus faecigallinarum; assembly: GCA_019113985.1. GTDB lineage: Bacteria > Bacillota > Bacilli > Lactobacillales > Lactobacillaceae > Levilactobacillus > Levilactobacillus faecigallinarum. The sequence continues at coordinate 28,675 of DXGJ01000065.1, read as the reverse complement.
TTCATGAATACCCCTCCGATATGTAAGTCAGCTTTTAACGTCATCGGTTTCTGGACGGTTAGTTGCTATAGCTTAATGATAAATTTTTTACCACAGTTCATACATACAGCATGATACTTTTTACCACGCTTGCCGGCTAATGCACCGACTGCCGCACCTGCGCCAGCACCAATAACTCCGCCCACAACAGTTTTTGTCAGTGAAAACTTACGCTTATTATCAAGAATCTGAATGTTGTTTGATTTACATTTAGGACAGTGCGGTGCTTTACGTGAAGGCTTCTCTTCTTTGGTGACCGTAATCTTAGTGGCGCCAGCTTCTGCAACTTTAATTTGTTGTTTTTCTGCATGCTTTTGTTCTTTTGCCACAGCGTTCTGAGTGTTTTTAGCATCCAGTTTCTTTTTTGCTTCCTCGTAATCTTTCTGGCGCTGCTCAGGAGTGCGTTTATCTTTAAAACGTGGATTTGTACCAACGATTAGCCAAACTATAATTCCAATGATTAAACCTAGATGCCAAATGTTTAGCCAAAGCATATTTATTGTACCAATAATGAGAGCGGCAAATAGTCCGTCGATAAAGCCAGAGGGGCCATTTCCCTTCCAGAATTTTGGTTCGTGCTTTTCCTTACTTGATTGTACTGAATCCTTATGGTCATTTTCCATATAATCCATCTCCCCAAACACTTTATCGATTAACAATATTATGATAACGCTATCAGTGATTAGCCACCACCAGCATTTTTTTAACATGAGCCCAATCAACGTAATTGGCAGCCCATGCTGGGATGGATAATGATCTTAGGACGCCTTCTTGAGTATCGATGTCATCAAGATCACTTTTAGCAAGCATTAATTCAACCATGAATGTATTAGCCTCAAATTCACCTTTGTAAACTTGCGAATATAACGATGATTTTCGCAAAAAATCAGTGTCGTCATTATGCCCACATTGATCGTGTCCTAATTCATGGCCGCAAGTTATGCGTTGCTCAGATGCGTTCAGACTCGAATTTATCACGATTGAGGAGACACCGTACATATCTGTACGATAGCCCATGATATTGTCTCCCAATTCCAAGTAGTACACAGGGATTGCGAGGTATTTGCATAGCTTGAAGGGATCATTAGTTTGGTATTTTTTAACAAGGTTAATTGCAATATTTCTAATTTGTTCGCGTTGCATTAACTCACCGGCCTTATTTGTTATCGTTATTCTTTTTGGAACGTTGGCGAGACAATAACAAAGATTGTCTTGCAACTGTTTCCAATGAAGCACGTAACAGCTCAGCATCGGTTTCGCCAATTTCTTCATTACCGTTTTTTAGAAAAGCAAGTGACTCTTTATTGGAAAGTCCTTTTATCATGTCATTAACGGTTTTTTGAATGTCCTGTTCATCACTAGCACTGAAACTAGGAATATCAGTGCGACCCAGTAAGTAGTCAGTAGATACGCTGAAGTAATCCGCAACAATGGCTAAGTACTTAGAGTTAGGCATTGATTTATCCCATTTAGAAATAGATCCATTGGAGAGCTTTAGGGTTCTTTCAAGTTCAGCAATGCTAAGGTGGCGTTGAGATGCTAATTTCTTTATTCGCTGGTACGTCGTCATAATATAATAAACCTCCAAATAAAAATAGGTCCCAGAAACAGTTCTAAATAAAACTCTTGACACAGAAATATTTCTGATATACGATGTACCTGTGCTTGAGGGAGCATAACAAATACATCCTATCCAGAATGCTTCTATGAGAAGTGTTCAGGCTCTTTAGTACGATTTAATAATAGAATCATTTCTATTAATTGTCAACGGGATAGGTGTATATTTCTTAGAAATATTTCGGAAAGGAGAGGGATAAATGGTAAGCAACGTATACCAACGCATTGTACAACTTGCGAAGTTGCGAAATATGAGCATCTATCAGTTGGAACATGAAGCAGGTTTATCAAACGGAAACGTATCGAAGTGGAAAGAAAATAATCCAAGCTTCGAGAACATCATCAAGGTTTCAAAAGCGCTTGGTGTTTCAATTGAATATTTTACAAAAGGTGGTGAATGAGTTGAATCAAGTTACATTATTTAATTTTGAAGGAAAAAGGGTACGAACGATTCTAGTTAATAACATTCCGTATTTTGTAGGCAAAGATGTAGCTGACGTTTTGGGATATAAGAATGGGAGCCGTGATATCAATGCCCATGTTGATGGAGAGGACAAGCTGAAGTACCAAATTGGTACCGCGGGTCAACTGCGTGAACAACTTATTATCACCGAATCCGGTGTGTACTCACTGATCATGTCGAGCAAGTTACCGGCAGCCAAGCGATTTAAGCACTGGGTCACCGGCACAGTTCTCCCATCCATTCGCCGCGACGGTGCGTACGTTGCACCCGACACGGCCGCCGAGTGGCTGTCCAATCCAGATATGATGATTGCCGCACTGGAGCGCTACAAGGAAGCGAAGGCCGAAAACCAACGACTCCACGACGAGAACGCGGTCATGCAACCTAAAGCGTTGTTTGCCGATGCCGTGACCTCTTCCAAGAAATCTATCCTAATCGGGACGCTGGCCAAGGCCATCAAGCAGAATGGCATCGATATCGGTCAGAATCGCCTGTTCCGCTGGATGCGGGAGAATAATTACCTAAGTAGTCGCAAGGGCGATTCGTACAACACGCCAACGCAACGCTCTATGGATATGAAGCTGTTCGACGTCAAGGAAACCGTCGTTACCCATTCAGATGGCCGGTCGACAGTCAGCGTGACCACCAAAGTGACCGGTAAGGGTCAACAGTACTTTATCAACAAATTTCTGGGAATGGAGGACGAAGCGGAATGAACGAATTAGAAGCAAACCGTTCAACTTACCTGCAGGATTTTAGAAGAGAGAATCCCGTTAGCGATTTGTTTGGTGAAACAAGTCGGCATATTGGTGATGAGATTGTTGATCTCATGAAAAAAGAAGACTTAACGCATGATGTAGCATACGCAAGTCTTCAATACGCCTATAACAAAATCAAATACGAATCTAATTTTCTTAAGATTTGAATAGAGGGAGGTGATAGATGACACAACTTATTAGTTCTGGTCTTGGTCTTCTAATTGTAGCCACTTATGCATTTGTAAATCGAAACTGCTTGAAATGGTTTCTGATAGGTCTGGAAATTTTAACTTATGTGCTAGTTGGCTACTTTCTGCTAATAGCGCCGCAACTAGGCTGAGAAAGGCGATATTGTAGGCATCCTTATCTTTTTGAGGAATCTTGTATGGGGTCTCCTTAGGATTTTTGTGGGAATCGAGTAATAGCCCTAAGTCTACTTTGTAAGTAAACAAAGGCATTTCAAAATTTATGAAAGCTATAGCAGAACGATTCCCCATTAATTCTATGTGCTGACTGAGCATTGGATAAAAATCAGTTGCTATTGATTTGTGTGCCACTTGAGGATCAGTACGCCAATATCCCGATTCAATCAGGTCACGAATAACAGGTAGATAAAGTTGCTCATATCGCTTTTGGCGTACATCGTTTCGCTGGGAATTTGAACTTTGTATTCTACCAATTAGGTAACTAGCAAGGATACTAACTAATGGGACCAAATATGTACTGATTTCTTTCCAGGGGATTAGTTTCCACCACTGTATGTGTACAGCTAGTTCCATCTAAAAATCACCACCTAAGTTAATTTGTAAGCAACAAGAAGTAACTAAAGTATATCGCAAAGAAGGTGACAACATGCAAGATACCTCGGCAATCGGTGAGGTGGTCATTCAGACCCTGCTGCAGGCTCTGCTTCCAGATGTGACGGCTAAGGTACAGGACCGCTTGCAACCTAATGATGACCTTATCACCGCGCAACAGGTCAACAAAGAGTATTACCACGTAAGTAACGATTTAACGCAACGCATCGTGAACCAACACGGTTTTCCACAGACGCCAATTCCAGGGAGTAAATATCCCAAGTATTCGCGTAGAGCCGTCGAAAAGTTTGTCGCTGATCATCAGGATTATCACATTTAAGTGCCGGGCTAGGCGTTGATGATTAGCGATTGGGAGTGAGCTTAATGAATTTCGGTCAAGCGTTATCAGAAACAGTATGGTTTGCGGCCCGCTATGGAGCTGCAATCTTTGCTGGGTACACATTGTGTCAGTCAGTTACACATGCTGGGTCGTTTAAAAAGTGGTTCAGCCAATTATTCGATTAGGAGGAAACACAATGATCACAATCACAGACAGCCAAGCGCGGGAAATCGCGTTGAAGGCTCAAAATAATCAGGTTAAATACGATGGTTATACCATCTCGGCGGCAATTGATACTGCCTCTAGCGCTGGTGAAACGACGGCTATCGCACGAGTCAAAAATGAGCTCAGCGATGAATCAATCGAAAACCTGGGCCAATATGGCATTCGCATCACCAACACAAAAAAGGAATCCGGTCTGATTCAATACACCTTCTCAATTGCGGATGCGGACGCTGATGGCGAATGACAGCAGTTATCATTTTCACGCTGGTGTTCGGCATCGGCGGCGCGTTGAGAATTGGTTACGAATTAATCCTTAGAAAGGAGAAGCATCATGGAAAAGGTACGAATGGACGCCACACTAGCCACCAACGTTAGAGTTGTTATGGCCTGCAAAGGCCTAAGTATTCCAGATGTCGTCAGTCAATCAGGACTATCACGAACCACTTTTACGGCAATTCGCACAGCGAAGGTCGGGGATGTGAGATTGAGTACAGTTCGCGACCTGGCGCGGGCGTTGGGGATGAGCCTGGAATGGCTCATTACACCACACAAATTTTTAGGAGGTGATCAGTCGCATGAAGTCACGAACTCGGCAAGCGCTAAAGTCGACGTACTTCCGCAATTTGAATGAACGGACATCAAAAAAGCCCGTTAGCGTTGCACCGCTAGCGGACCGAACAACAATGCTCGAACAAAGAATTGTCTACTCCGATAGTAGACGGAAACGGAGGATTTTTCAATGGTAAATCGAATTTTTGAAACACTAATGGGCTGGTGCCTAAAGGGTGAGATTCGTCTCGCGAAGCTCTTTATCAATCACACCACGGTGGACCCAAGTAATCATGAAGGCCTTGAAGCCTGCTTCCGTGACCTAGATCAGGCTAAACGACAATTGCTGGAACTGAAAACTAAGGGGGAAATCACATGGATGCACTAGAACAGCACGACCTAGACCAGGCGCAATCTACTGACGCCAGCTTTAAGATTGACAGTCTTAGTTCAGCAACCTGGGCGATGCGCAAGTACCGTGCACTGGATGCCAAGGACGCCGATGTTAAGCAAATCGCCCAAGAGCAAATTAATAGTATTGAGGAGTGGCGCGACGGTCAGCTACAGGCCAATAAGGACAGCCGCGGGTTCTTCGAGGGGCTATTAGGCGACTACCTGATGGAACTTCGCCAGACGGACCCTAAAGCACGAATTGAAACGCCATATGGCACGGTGTCGACCCGCAAGAGGGCGGCCGGCGTGAACTGGTCCGAGGGTGCCCTGGTGAAGAGCATCAAGGACCAGGGGCTGACCGACCTGCTGAGAATCAAGGAGGAACCAGATAAGGCGGCCATTAAGAAACAGTTCCATTTCGTCGCGGGGCGTTATGTCAACGAGGACGGCCAGGTGTTGGCTGGGGCCACTGAAAAAGAGGCCACCATGTCACTGGTGGTTAAGCCGACTAAGGGGGATTAGGAATGAAGACTAGCGATTCCATTAAATCAATTGCGAAGGCCATGCACGAGTTTCGCGTGAAGGTCAAGCAACCGAAGAAGGAAGCTAAGAATCCCTTCTTCAAAAAGAATTATGTTGACCTTGAGGGCGTACAAAAGGCCATTGATGAGGCTTTACCCGAGGGGCTCAGTTGGGGACAAGAAGCGACCTCTGGCGATCATTCAGTAAGTGTGTCGACGTTTATTATCCATAGCAGTGGGGAGTACATGATTTTCGAGCCACTCACAATCCCCGCCGACAAGCGAGATGCACAACGCTTTGGGTCCGCCGAAACCTATGCGCGGCGTTATTCCTTATCGGCGGCGTTCGGCATTTCATCGAATGTTGACGACGACGGGGAACAGGCCAGCAATCATCAGAACCAACAGAATAGAAGACAGAGTGACCCGCGAGACCAGCAGAATGGACGCGGCAGTGGACAGAATCAACCGGGCGTTAAGCCAATCACTAACGCGCAAATGACACAGTTAATGGGGCTGTTTAAATCGATGGCTAACCTCGGCGACAAGCCTCTTGCAGAGGTTCAGAAGTTCTATCTTATTAAGTCACATGTTACTGGGATTGAGAAGCTGAGCTATGACCAGGGGCGTGAACTCATTGATGTTGTGTCCCGCCAGCTAAGTGACAAGGCAGATGATCCAAAAAAGAGCCAAGGGGATGATAAAAAATGATTAATCGAGTAGTGCTAACTGGCCGCCTGACACGGGATGTTGACTTGCGGTACACACAAGGCGGTACAGCCGTCGGCACGTTCAATCTTGCCGTAGACCGCCGATTCAAAAATCAGCAGGGCGAACGTGAAGCGGATTTTGTACAGTGTGTTATCTGGCGTAAGGGCGCGGAGAATTTCGCAAACTTCTTCCACAAGGGTTCACTGGTCGGCATTGAGGGGCATATTCAGACACGTAATTACGAAAACCAACAGGGTAATCGCGTGTACGTGACTGAGGTAATCGTTGAGGATTTTACGTTCTTGGAGAGAAGGAGCGAGAACAACTATGGTGGAAGCGGGAACTCGCCGATGCCGCAGCAGACGCCGACTTCGACTACTAATGATCCATTTGCCAATAGCGGTGACCCAATCAATGTTTCCGATGACGATATGCCATTTTAGGGGAGTGAATCATGGCCCAACGGAGAATGTTCAGTAAAAAAATAACCGATACCGACACATTTTTAGACATGCCGCTCTCATCCCAGGCACTGTATTTTCACCTAAATATGCATGCGGATGATGATGGATTCGTATCCAATTCCAAGACGATTAAGCGCATGATTGGTGCTTCTGATGATGATTTGAAATTACTTATGGCTAAACAGTTTATTTTCACGTTTGATTCAGGTGTAGTCGTCATTCGGGATTGGAAAATTCACAATTACATTCGGAAGGATACCTACACACCAACGATTTACGGTGATGAGATGGATGAACTTCACGAAGGCGTCAACGGTTCGTATACGGTTCGTGGACGTGCCGTGGACGGCTCGTCACCACAGGTTAGGTTAGGTAAGGATAGGTTAGGTAAGGGTAGTAAAGAGAACAGTAGTCCGTCTGTCGACGAACCTTCATCTCCGCCTAAAAAGCCTGTGCATAAAATTAGCCGACATGCATACGGCGAATACAAAAATGTTCTGCTGAGCGACAAGGAAATGGAGAAGCTCCAAAAGGAGTTCCCCAAGGATTGGCAGAACAGGATTGAGCGTTTGTCGAGTTACGTAGCGTCCAGCGGTAAACACTACAAGAATTTTCTAGCGACTATCCGGAACTGGGCTAAGCGCGATCAACGTAATAATCAGCCGCAAGGAGGTGGGCAATCCTATGGAGGAGTCGACTTCTAAGGGACCAATCCACTTTGCACTACTGGACCAGGTCCAAAAGCTAAGTCAAAAGTGTCCAAGACACCACGTTCCCATGATTCGGCTGACCGGCAAGGAACCGTTTTGCCCGGAATGTCAGAAGGAAAAAATTGCGCAACGCAGTCAGGAGATTGCTCAGTGTGCAGAGAACTATTGGCATCGGCGTAAGACAACAGGCGTTCTAGAACGTGACAGCATCTTTGATGACCCTGATCTTAAAAATGCCACGTTTAAAAATTATGATGAGTCGGTCAGCACTGAAGCTAGTGCTAACTGGGATGCGGCGCGCAAGGTGGCGTACCAATATATTGCCACGCTTAAGTATAAAAAAGAGCAGGAAGAGATACGTCGACGGCAAAAAGAGCACGGTGATAAGGTTCAAAAAATGGACACCTCTATGGCCTTTAATACATTGTTTACGGGTTTACCTGGACGTGGGAAATCACATTTGGCTCTATCAATTCTTGATGCGGTTAATGAGCATGCTGCAATCCCGGTGTCTTGCTTGTTTGTCAGCGTCAATGAAGTAATGCGATTGATTAAGGATAGCTTTAACTTTCCTGATAGCAGGTATACCGAAAACAATATGGTCGATTTACTAGGAAATGTGGACTTGCTGGTGCTAGATGACCTGGGTTCGGAGGCGTCGTTTAAACGCGATAATCGAGAAGCTAGCGAGTTTGTACAGAGCGTCTTATATGGAATTCTAAATCAGCGAAACTGCACGATTATTACGACCAATTTGAATAGTCATGAGCTTAATGATATTTATAACCCAAAATTGCTCTCTCGAATTGAGAAAAAGGTAAAGGGACATATCATCAAGTTCACTGAGATGACTCCAGATAGGCGAGGTGTTGAATTTTGAAAGAGTGCCCTTTATGCCACGGAACAAAGGTGATCCATACAATGTCGTCATTCGGGATGCAAGCTGGGCCGTGTCCTAACTGCAATGAGAACTTTAAACGACGGATGAAACAGGAATTTGAATATGCAAAGCGAGGTGCCGAGTATGAGCAAGCAGCAAAAATTAATTAACGTTGATTTGACCGAATTGGCAAACGGGGCCATTCAAGAAAAGTTAGATCACACCATGAAGGATGTGATGACTAACATTTTGAATCCTAACACAGATGCTAAGAAGAAACGGAAGGTCACTATCACCCTAACCATGGCTCCAAGTGAGAATCGAGATACCCTCACACTGGATGCACAAGTAAAAGCGACATTAGTACCAGAAAATGCAGCAACCACTACCGTGCTTGTTGGGCGAAACGACGGTGGATACATCGAAGCCAATGAATTGAAGAGCGGCACCAAAGGGCAGACGTACTTTGATCCTGACGATGAGGAACTCAAGGATGACAAAGGTGAGCCAATCGAAAAGGTAGAAAGAGAAGCTGCTACATCTGAAAATGTAATTGACCTTCAAAAGCAACGGAAAGCAGGTAATTAATTATGGAAAAAGACGCATTTCAATTTCTAGCAAATCAAGCGATTCAGGCGGCCGGGAAAGCAGTTGCTGTTGACGAGGATAAAACGCATACGTTCCTTGTGGGAGAAGACACCCGAGAATTCATTCCCCAGAACATTCCCGATGAACTTCAGGTTAGTTCTTTACGGAGCATTGTGGACTTTGTATTAAACAGTTCGGATTTAGGAAAGAAGGGACAAGTTTTAATCGAAATTTGTTCGCCAAGAGAAGTACGTGTAGAAGGTCTGCTGGACCAGTGGGGTCGTCGTGCGCGGTATATGGTGGCAGAACCAGAGAATGAAGAGTTTCACTTTCATAACTGGTATGACCGTGAAGAACTTAATATTGCGCTTCAATCTCAATTTGTACCTAATGACGATCAGGCTACCCTGCTGAAATTTATTGGCAATTATCAAGAATCCACGGACCAAACGGCGACTGATGATGGTATCACACAAGTTGCCGCTGTACGGACGGGAGCTGCAAGTGTTGGAAATGTGAAGGTACCTAATCCGGTGACGTTAATGCCATACCGTACATTCCCTGAGGTTAAACAATCCGAAAGTCAGTTTGTTTTTCGGATGCACGAAGGGATGAAGGGGGCTCTATTTGAAGCAGACGGTGGTGCATGGCGCAATGATGCTATTCAGACCATTAAGAAATACTTTGGCGAGGAACTAACCCCTCTAATTAGTCGAAAGCAAGTGGTGGTGATTGGCTAATGCAATTATTTGGTAAGATTCGGCGCTTGTTTCACCACTACCTAATCATTGACTTGAATGATGTTGATCCGCCCGACCGGCGGCTCATCGAAAAGAACATCGGTCAGTTGGTGGAGGTTCGATTTGACGATGGCCGCCACATCACCGCGGACCAGCGGAGCAAGATTTACGCCATGATTGGCGAGGTGGACCGGTGGTGTGGAAACTACATCCCCGAGTTGACCAAGACACAGCTTAAGCGGATGTACGCGTTACGCAAGGGACTTTACGAGGACTTCTCGTTGAGTGATTGCTCTATCGAGACCGCAAGTCGGTTCATTGAGTTCCTGCTGGCGTTCTGCTTTGAGAATAACGTGCCGTTTGCGAGTCGCACCGTGGATGCTATCCGAGAACAGTATGGCTGGGACCTGCAGTGTCTAAAGTTCCATCGGTGTATGATTTGCGGTCAACCAGCGGATATTGCGCACGTTCACGCGGTCGGCATTGGCCGAAATCGGAATCATATTTCACACGTTGGCAATTCGGTCATGGCGCTATGCCGGGCCCATCATCAGGAACAGCACCGTATCGGCATCAACAGCTTTATGCGTAAGAACCAGCTCAAGGGTGTACGGATTACGCCCGAGATTGCGGAGATGTTGCGCTTAGGTAACTGGCGGGCCGAACGCGGCGCGGATATTATTTCGACCGAGGAGGATTGATCATCATGGATGCAAATAAATTTGTGGACAGCCTGACGGCACCACCAATTCGGTGGGATGAGGTACTTTGTCCGTACTGCGGCGGTGAGGTCGTTTGGACCAGCAATCGGGAGATCTATGGCCGGGAGTACGGCAACGGCCGTTGCTACCTGTGTACGGAATGTGGGGCGTGCGTGGGTGTTCACGATAACGGTAAGGGTAAAGGTTCGCGGCGAGCGTTGGGATTGCTAGCAACCCCTGAGATGCGAAAAATGAAGCAGAAATGCCATGCGCGGTTTGACGCGGTCTGGCACACGCATAAACGGAGCCGAGCGGCATGCTACCGCCAACTAGCAAAACTGATGGGCATCTCTGTGCGGCAATGTCACTTTGGTTACTTCAATTTGGCGGACCTCAACCGAGCATACCAAATCATGGCACCATTTCACTGGTACGAAGAGAAGTTAAAGAAGGTGGGGGCATGATTACCCTCGGAAAATTACTAACCAAAGAATTGTATACAGCGGCTAAACACGTGAAAAGGACGGTGATTGGCCTTGAGTAAGGGGATGAATCGCCTGTTGCCAGAACTACATCGCGTTGAGTCTCAGTACGGGAGCATTGATAATGCGCCGCAAGACGTGGTGAAACACATTCAGAACGTAGAACGCGAGATTGACACTCAAGAAAAGGTGCCACTGGACCGTCGCAAGCGTGGCCGGATTATGGACAGAATCATCGTAGGACTACCACTGTCGAAGATGACAATCGGGCAGATTGCAAAGGTCCTTAATGCCGATGACGAGTTCACGCTCAACGGCGAATACATGATCTCTAATGACGCGCTTCACTCGGCATTGAAACGGCGAGAAGTTTTAGTTAAAAAATCCAAAAACGTTAGGGGCCATATCGTTGATTAAACCACATGACAAGATTAGTTGGCTGGAAGATGGCCGGCGGTATTTCGGATTTGTTCATTGCATTGTTAACCGTCAGGCCTATCAGACCGCCATGATTGAGCATCAGGGAAAGTACCTTGAATTCCCCCTAGAGCAACTGAGATTGGAGAATCAGCATGATTAAACGTGGAACAAAAATTGTATGGCATCGTTCATCTTTCGATAGCAAGGCAATGCGCCTGCACCGCGAGGGAAAACTGATGCTAAGCGATGGTAACACCAAGGAACACAAAGTACACCATGGGCGGGTAGACGTTACCGGGACCTGCTTCGGTGTGGTGCCGCGGCCAGCCGGTAAGATGGTGCTAGCCATTTTCGAGGGTAGCACGGGACACATGTCGGAGGTCCCATTGGAGCAAGTCACGGAGGCGGGCGAATGAGAATCGAATTTAAGAGATTGGACAAGTGCCGCGTAGGTAGTGAGCCATCTGGGCAGAAGCGCAAGGATGGAACTCCAGTAATGGTCCCAAAGTTTGCGATGGAAGAGGTGCTCCACATTTACGACTACCAGGGCGATAAGCAACCGACAGTGTCACCGTCTGGGACCTGGTTACATGCCGGGTGCATGTCGTTGAACCTGGACACTATCGTTGAAGGATCGTTACGAATCACACCCAAGATTGAGCTGGAGGTAGAACGATGATAATTCGTAAGAAGCCAATTGTTCTCGATGCATGGCGTGTTATTGATGTGTCAATTGATGACGAGGTTCCGGTGTGGGTATTTAATGCCATGGCTAATCGTAAGCTCAATGAGGTGCCTAACGGTGGATGGAACGTCAATACACTAGAGGGCAAGATGCATGCCAATATTGGGGATGTTATTGTGCGCGGGGTTGACGGTGAGTTGTATCTGGTAAGGTCAACCATTTTCAAGCGGACGTATGACGTGATTGGGGATGAACCCTAGTGACAATTCAAGAGCTCAACCAGCAAGTCTCAAAACTGGATAGTCGGTATTCAGTGGTGACGGTCAGTGATAGTGAGTATGGCTGTCCCGCAAGCGAGGTTCTTCTCGAGGGAGGCCGGCAAGTGATCATTATCTTGCATAATCAGACGTTCAGCATGGCCTGGGGATCTGGATTTAAGCCCTACCTGCCGTTTATCAAGAATGTGGCGCGATTAGCGTTCGAGTTGGCGTTGACGAGTGTTGATAGTCGAGGGCTAAAAAGTTCAGTTAGGGGGGCCATGAGTTGATTAAGCGAGGAACGCGAGTGATTTGGCACCAACGATCATACGACAAGACCAATCGCAAATATAAGAGTGGTGAGGTCATGCAGGACGAACATGGAAGTTCTCAGGCTAATGTAGTGCAATTCAATCTGAAGGACGTGTCAGGTAAATACTTGGGAATCGCTCTGCGGGAGACGCACACACGTGATGTTTACTGGCGGGGAATCGGTTTTTTCATACCAGATGGCGGGAACCTTATCAAGGTACCACTAGATGAGCTGGAAGAAATTGACGAGTAAGCACCCAGCCGATGCTTAGCAAGATTTCTTATTTTATGTAGGAGATGGTACCAAATGAAAGCCAAGGATTTAATCCACGAACTGCAAAAGTGTGACGGAGAAACAGAAGTTGCCATTTACAGTCGTCCAACAGGAGCCGCTCTTTGGATTCCAGACTATGATCCAGATGTCATTGTTTCATCAGACACCGATTTTGCGGAAGAATACGATTTTCCGTTAGATACTGTGTTTATTACTGGTAAGTAGCTCGGTAAAACTTTTAATTTATGTAAGGAGGGGAACCGTTGAGACCAAGCGAGGTTGATGTGGGGCAGAAGATGTATCTAGTTTATTCCGGTGATACAGGGTATAGGACCTATGAAGTAGTTGTCACGAAGGTTAATACTAAATCAATTTACGTTAGGGACTCGGATGAACGTGATAGTCGCTTCGCTAAAAGGGGAAAGTTTCCAATTCGAGAAGATGATCCTTTTGGCGGTTTCCTAGGAAGCACTTATCTAACTGACATTCCTAATCAAGCAGACCTATGGGAACAACATCGGAAAAAATCACTCAAATTGGATAATCGCGCCCATAACATCTATAAAAAACTGCAATCCATTGATGATTTTGATAGACGCGAGCAAATTACAAGCAAGATTGAGGAAATGTTTAAATAAAATTTCTATTTTGAATAGGTGGTGATTTCATGTGGGTGGCTCTTTATCAGGATGAAGATGGAGCTATTGTAGTTGGCGTATTTGTAAGTGAGGCTGAGGCAGAGCAATACTGTTTGAAGAAAAATGAGACTAGCGCTGATGAACCGTTTAGCTATGAGTATGGCGAGATTGGTGGAGACGAAAGTTATTAGGGGGGGATGCGACTTGAAGAGATCAACCGTTAGAAAAGTGGAGGACATTCTCCGGGATTATCCAAAGATTGATAAGTACATTGAGCGGCGTGAGGAAGAATTGCGCTATCCGACGACACCCGATGATGAGAACGTGGGTGGTGGCCGGGCAACCATGACGCGAAACGAGGCACCACTACGCGCAATCATTACGATTGACGAGGACCGCCGCATTCATGCGCTTAAGCGGCAACGTGAGATTGTTGATGATTGCCTGGATGGTGTGGGCCATGACACGGAGACCATTATTGGAGAGCTATACTTTAAACGGCATCCCCGGTACACGTTGACGGGGCTAGTTGAAAATAATTTGGTAGGGGTTGGCAAAGCACGGGCATATGAACTGCGGAACGACTTTATCCGTGAGTGTGCAAAGAATCTTGGCTTGTATGATTTATGAGTGGAAAAAAGCGAGAAAACTAACCCCCATTTTGATGGTAAATTTGTAGCATGAGATGATTGGTAATCGGAGACGATAAGCCGATTTGGTTCTGGTGGCGGAATAGGTAGACGTGGTAAACCAGGTTGCTGTGGGCCCTCGAAAAAAGGCGCGGGATCATGACGAAATGGCAATCATGTAGGGTGCAAATCCCTACCCAGAACATAAGGCGTGATTGAGCCTCGCGTTAAGTCGTGTAATCAATCAGATTCAGGACTAGTCAACGGGGCCTATCCTTAAGTGGGTACGAGCCTCTTACATACTGAATTAGGAGATGGCATTGCGGTAAGCAACCGTGACAGCTTGTCGTCAAAAGCGGGCCGTTGTGCACGGCGACCTGATAGCGGAGCTGGTAACCTCACCCGCATTGCTTACTCTAGGGGCAAAGACCCGCAAGAGGTGCAACCCCTCACCTAGAGTTTGCCCTATCCAGGGCAATGAGACTGTGGTGTGACCTTTGAGTCACGTTCTTCCTTTCTGTGACCGCCGTCTGGTGATTGATTGTGGGTTCGATTCCCACCGGCGGTATAGCGACTGCTTTTATGAGTTTTCCCAGTCGTGAACCTTTCTGGATTGTTAGTTGGTAAGGCTGTGGTCTAATCGGTGGGCATTTTATCATGCGGGTTCGAGTCCCGTCAGCCTTATAGAACCAGGACAAATAATACAAGTTAAAAACTACGCTGGCTCTGGCCCGGATTATATCCGGGCTATTTGTGTAGAAACATTTACAATTTGGAGCCCTCCATTTTGGTATACTAGTAGTTGAATGATACAAGGAGGGTTTTTCATGACAAAAAGTGATGGTAAAGGAAAAAAACGAGATGCGGTTAAAAAAATTCGTTTTAACTATTTTTCACCATACTTGATTGACAGCGAGGATGAAGACGCTGTGGTTAGATGGGATATGAAGGAACTGATAGAGTTTTTCATTAACCATAAGCATGAAGAATTGAACACGGCCGTTCCACTTGGGGACGAAATTGCCGATATGGAATGGAATACTGCTCACTATGACGAAGATAATGATATTTATTATTTTCAGTTATCTAAGAACAGGTCCAAGGATATTCCTTCCAAGAAGAAATTAAATCACGATAAGGTTCCTCTTGATTTAGAGGATGACGAATATATTGGGGAATTTAATTTACTCATATATGACGCCAAGTACAAGTTACTTGTAGTTCAATCGAATTACTATGGATTATCAACAAACCAGATTCAAACAGCCTTAGCCATCTTAAGACAGCGGGTAAAGGATGCTAGCGGGGAATCGGAGAAGAACAATCCTAAAGGAGTTAACTTAGAGCCCTTGATTGATTCTTCAATGATTTCAAAGGTGAAAAAGCATAAGATTTATCGTCGAATCTCAGTAAAAGGATCAGATTTTAGCTTTGCGGCCGCGGATGACTTTAAAGACAACCCAATTAATAAAGCAATTACGGAGTTGAAAAAAATTAGTGGGGTTAGTTTTAATATAGAGTTGTCGATGGCCCGAGAACCCAAAGGGAAGAGCTTGAAGGCTGAGCCAGTACGTGAACTGATGGATGAAGTCTTAGCATTATACAATAAAGATACTGATGTTTCGATGAATGTTACTTCGCGAGCTGAAGAGGATGCTGCACTTGATTTTGTTAATCTAATTGAGCCAAGGTTAACTTCATCTATTGTAATGAATGTTAAGAATCGAACAACAATTGCATCTGAGTCCATGTATATTAACTTTTGTGAGCAAAATTATTTGACGCCATCATCTAACGAACGTAACATGCGTGACAAGGCAAGTTTGATTTCAGGTTCAACTTCCAACTCATGAAAAAGAGGTGGATGATTGTGAAAAAGAATATAGGAAAATTTTTTAAGCTTATATGGCATTTCATACGTCATTATTGGTCAACATTAGTTCTTTGGACATTAACTTTTGTGGTGTCCGCAGTACTTTTTTCTTTATGCCATTTAAAAAGCTTACGTGGAAGTGTGAGCGACTCAATTACAATCTCATCCATAATTTTGGCTATTCTGGGAATCTTGTTATCTATGATTATATCTATGAATGACAAATCGGAGTTTGTGAAACGAGCTCGTAGGTATAAAGTTAAGGAACACATCATAGGTGTTTTATTTAAGAGAATCATGTTTAATTTTAAATTGAATGTGTTTATCATTGTTTTTACGTTAGTTTACGATGTAGTTCCAAGTATTAGCATAATTTTCCTGAAAGTGACTATTAACACTTTGTGGGCGACGCTATTTTTGGGGTCTATTTACGAAGTTTTATCTATAGTTAATTTGATAGGTCGTATCTATCTTTTTATTCCAGATAAGACAGGCGAGAGAGTAGAAACATAATACGAAAACATGGGTGTGGAGGTGTGGTGATATGTCATGACAGATAAACAAAAAGCAGCTTACGAAGATTATATGCTGGGGATGTCATACGCAGATATCGCGGCTAAACATGACATATCCGTAAACACCTTCAAATCGTGGAAACGACGTAATGGGTGGCAGCGGGGTGCACCCCCAAAGAAAAAGGTGCATTCAAAATCAAAGGGTGCACCTAAACAGATACCAGAAGCGGTAAAAGAACTAGAGGCAAACAGTGAGCTGACTGAGAAGCAGAAGCTGTTCTGCCTTTTTTATTTGCAGGATTTTAATGCCACCCAAGCCTACATGAAGGCATATAAGTCTGGTTGGAAGACGGCCAATGTTAATGGTAGTGGCCTACTGGCGAAAACTAGTGTAAAGAAGCAATTGGCTGAGCTTAAGGAACGACAAAAGACTGACTTATACGTGACCGCCGAGGATATCGCCCGGGAATACGCTAAACAGGCGTTTGCTAGCTTGGGTGATGTGATTGATTATAAGGTGCACACGGAACTTGTTACAGATAATGACGGCAACGTCCTACTTGATATGAACGACAATCCGATTGAGAAGCATGTATCCGATATTTATTTGAAGCCAAGTGACCAAATCGATTGGTCCTTGGTGCAAGAGGTACATCGCGGCAAAGATGGCCTAGTAGTCAAGCTGTTTGATAACCAGAAGGCTAAGGCTGAACTCATGAAGTATTTGAAGGATAACAAGGCCGACGGTGATGACGTCACCATTAACCTGATTCGGAGTGATCGGAGGAATAAGGATGGAAATCAACGTGAATCTGGACAACCTGATTAACCCTCATTTCGATAACGTTCTGTTCTCCGATGCACTCAATAAGGTACTAGAGGGTGGCCGTGGTTCAACTAAATCATCCGTGATTAGCATTCAGCTAGTTACGGATTTTTTAATGGACCCGCACGGTAATGCTCTGGTTATGCGTAAAGTCGGCAAGAACATTGGGCTGTCAGTCTACGAGCAAATTAAGTGGGCCATCTACGAATTACATGTTGAAAGCCAATTCAGGTTCACGACGTCTCCGTACCGAATCATGCACAAGAAAACGGGGACCGCGTTTTACTTTAGCGGTGTCGATGACCCACAAAAATTGAAGTCAATCATCATTGCCAACGGTTATGTTCGGTGGCTCTGGTTTGAAGAGTTAGCCGAGTTCGGCAGTTGGGAAGAAATCGATACAGTCCGGCTCTCCTTTACCCGTAAGAATCTGCCACCGGGAATGCACGTTATCACTTATTGCAGTTATAATCCACCGCGTAATCCGTACGAATGGATTAATCAGTGGGCGGATTCACGTCGGGGGATGGCTAACTGGTATGTTGACCACTCGACGTATAAGGACGATGTGCTGGGGTTTCTGTCGCAGGATTACCTAGATGAAATTAAGGTGGTCAAACAGAACGATTACGACTATTACCGCTGGATGTACCTGGGTGAAGAGGTTGGGTTGGGAACCAACGTCTATAACATGGACCTGTTCCACCCAATTAAGGAGTTGTTCCCAGACGACCCGCTGACCGACATTGCTTACACGACAGATGCGGGGCACATAAACTCAGCCACAACTTGCCTAGCAATTGGTCTCACGGCCAGGGGTAAGGTGATTCTGCTGAACACCTATTACTACTCGCCAGCTAAGCAGGTGCGCAAGAAGGCGCCTAGTGACCTGGTACCGGAGATTCACACATTTGAAGAGAACATGAACGGCGAGTATCGGGTGCACCTTTTGAAACGCACCATTGATTCTGCCGAAGGTGCATTGCGAAATGAGTTCGTGAAGGAATACAACGAGCAGTGGCACGGGGTAGCCAAGAAGGATGAGGCGGACATGATTGATTATGTTTCATCTTTGTTGGCCCAGGGACGCGTTTACTACATGGATATTCCGGCCAACCAGATATTCATCGAGCAACACCGGCAATATCAGTGGGACCAAAAGACAATTCAGAGTGATTATCCTAAGGTGGTCAAGGTGAATGACCATACACCTGATGCGTTCAAGTATTTTGCAATAGATAATGCACGGAAGCTGGGCCTGAAACAAGGTAAAGCTATTGCTAAGGCCAAGCCGAAGGTATTCGGATAGAAAGGGGGATGACAATGGCATTCAAAATTGATGCAACATTATTAGACAATCCAAATAACCCACCCTTGGAGCTGCTGAACAACCTGCTGGACTTACAGTCTAATCGAGTACAGCGGCTCAATCACTTAAGGGACTATTACCTAGGCAAACACGAAATTATGAAGCGCACCATGACCAACAATCCGCAGGCCAAAGACACACACATCATGGTCAATCATGCCAAGTACATCACCGATATGATTGTCGGCATGATGACCGGGCGGCCCATTACCTACGTGACGCAAGACGGAGACAACATTTCCCAATTGACGGACGTACTTAATCACATGGATATCTCAGCACACGATACGGAGATAGAACATGATTTGTCGTGTTACGGTGTGGCGTACGAAATGCTGTACTTAACGGCGGTGGATAGCGAAACGACCGTTGAACATATTGCAACGCTCGACCCGCGTAACACCTTCGTAGTGACTGATGATAGTGAGGACGAGAACGTGCTGTTTGGCGTTTACGTGGTGCCTAAGTTCAACTTAGCCGGTGAACGTAATGGCTCGATGATTTCCGTGTACACGCAGAATAAACTCATCCAGTATCGGACAATGCGCGGTGACCATCTGGACCAGGGTAACTTTGCAATTGGGTATCCGAAAATTACGCCACAGTATTGGGGTCAGGAACCAATTAACGAGATTCTCAATAACAAGCAGGAGCAGGGCGACTATGAGCAACTCATCTCACAGATCGATGCTTACAACAACCTACAGTCTGACCGGATTACCGACAAGGACAACTTCGTTGATGCAATTCTATTGGGTTACGGTACGGAGATTGCGGGTAATCTGTCTAAGAACAAGATGCTTGATGGTCTTAGCCCTAAGACAGAGGGTACTTCAATTGAATGGTTAACCAAGACGCTCGATGAAAGTCAGCAGCAGACCTTGTCTGACTCAATCAGCAATGATATCCATGAAATGAGTAATGTCCCCAACATGAACGATCGCGATTTTGCTGGCAATGTTTCCGGTGAGGCCATGAAGTATAAGCTGTTTGGCTTGCTTAACTTAGTGTCATCTAAGGAGCAGTATTTTAAGAAGGGGATTCGACGCCGCCTAAAGTTGTTGCAAAACATGATGCGGATTAAGGCTGAATCAGTGGATATCAACGACGTTAAGGTTCAATTCACATTGAACATTCCAATCAATATGAGCGACGTTATCAGCAACATCAAGAACGCCGATGGAATTATCCCACGGCTGATTAGTTATGGCTGGTTGCCTGATGATTACGACCCGAAGAAGTTGGACGCGCTCATGAAGGAACAGACCGCGGAGCAGGTTAAGACGCAACGCGAAGCGATGGGCGGCGAGCCACAAGTACCAGACACCGACAATGACGAACAGGAGGGATTCCGCGATGATCAAGGTAACGATGGCAAACCTCAGCACGAATAGCGTTGAAATCACAATTGAAGGCCATGCGTTAGAAGCGCCGTTTGGGCATGATATTGTTTGTGCCGCCGTTTCCACGCTTTTTAGTCAATTGCAAGTCTCTTTGGTAAAGCAACAGACGAATGACGACGGGAATGCCGCTAAGTTACAGGCAACGTTACTGGATAACGGTGATTTTAGAATGGTTAATTCGTTTGAAATCATGATTAAACAGTTAGCCAAGCAATACCCTAAGAACGTCAGCTTTGAAGCGGTGAACGCTAATGGCGGACAAGGATAAGCTGACCTACTGGGAGCGCCGCGCACTGTGGCTAGAGCAACAAACATATGATAAGGGGTCTGACCATATTGACGTACTGATACGGGCTTACATGCAAGCTCAGCAGTACCTAGTTGGTGAAGCTGATAAAGTGTACAAGCGATATCTCGACAAGTCCGGGCTAACGCCGGCTGAGGTCGCGAGGATTCTCAATACCCAGGTGACGCCCGCACAATTGGCCCAGCTGCACGCCTTGATTAAGTCGACCCAGAACAAGCAGGTTAAGAAGCAACTGCAGACGTATCTTGATGGGCTGGCGGTAAAACACCGCATTACCCAGCTGGAGCTACTCCGGGCAAAGTCCTACGTGGTGGCTAAGCGATTAGCTGACGTTGAACTGACTGAATCCAAGCCGTATTACATTGATGCCATGCAGGACGCCTATAATCGTGCGGCGACCGAATCAATTATTGGCCGGACTCAACGGGACTTTGGCGTGTACCAAGGCGACACGGTCCCGACGGTCGACACCGATAAACACGAGGTCATTAACTTTGTTGAACCTAAGACGGGGGATGTTGTACAACGTCTCGATGTGGCTCACGACAAGTCGGTCACGCACTTTAAAGAGCTGAGTACCGATTATGTGGACCAGATGTTAAAGACGCCCTGGTACGGCAAGAATTATTCACAGAGCATCTGGCACGATACCGACAAGCTGGCCGCTTCGTTGCAACAACTCTTTGCCGCCAAGCAAATGAGCGGTATGAGTGAACGCGACATGCGGCAGGCCATCATGAAACAGTTTGGCAGCAGTGCCAGCGATGCCCGGCGCTTGATTCGTACGGAGTCAGCCTACTTTGCCGGGCAAGCTAAGCTACATGGCTGGCAGGAGCACGGCACCGAGAAGTATTCGCTACTCGCGGTATTGGATTTCCGTACGTCTGAGTTCTGTCGTAAGCATGACGGCCGTGTGTATGCCGTGAAAGACGCCAAGTGTGCGGGCTTTGCTGGAACCTACCCACCATTTCATCCATATTGCCGGACCATTGCGGTGGCACACTTTACTAGGACTAAGCGCGGCGGCTATCGGACAGCGCGGGACCCAATCGCCAACAAGGCCATTAAGATACCGGCCGATGCGACTTACCGGGATTGGGAGCAGTTGTTGATTAAGAAGCATGGCCGAGATGCAATAACGGCAACGCGTACCAAGTCCCAGAATGCTTCCCAAGACCTGAAGCAGTATCGGCGTTACCAGGATGTTTTAGGTGTAGATAATGGGCCCGAATCTTTCGATAAGTTTCAGGCGATGAAGTATAATGATATTGAAGGGTACCACGCGTTAGTTGGAACTGTTCGAGAGGTTAACGCGGAGCGTGAGGCCTTAAAGAATCACATCAGTGAGGCAGCCCACAAGGTTCCCTTTGTTAGCTATCCTAATTCGACATTTGATCGTATGATTGATGGTCAATTGATTGAGCGCCGCTATTATGGAGTTACAGGAAAGCCACGATTGGATATTGATTTTACCCATCATGGAAATAGCAAATTACATCCGTTGGCCCCGCATG
The DNA here is from genome assembly GCA_019113985.1 of Candidatus Levilactobacillus faecigallinarum. GTDB lineage: Bacteria > Bacillota > Bacilli > Lactobacillales > Lactobacillaceae > Levilactobacillus > Levilactobacillus faecigallinarum. Next base: position 6,675 of record DXGJ01000065.1, on the reverse strand, counting down.
CCCATACGTGGACGACTCAAGAGCGAGCCGATGGTAAGAAAACATTTGTACGTGAAAGCCCATATCGGCCATTGAACAAGGCGGAAAGGATTGTGAATATTGATGAGAAACGTAAATGAACATGATTCAGACCGACTAACATCACTTGAAGAACTACGTTTCGCATTGGATGTTCACATGGAAGTCCAGATTAAAATCAATGGTGTTGAGTGGTATATCGGTTCGGACGACAAAGGTAACAGTATTATCTCAAAAGATAATGGTGACTTCGATCACCAGTTTAAATCAAACGATGATCCAGACGAGATTCTCGACTATGTAATTGATGGCAAGAAGATTCGTGACCAATGGCGAGAGATTAAAGTCATTGCGATGTGAGGACTGATAATGTGATAGGATTTCAGATTATTATGGGGCTGGTAGTGATTATTTCGCTACTGGCTCTTTTTGATAGAGATTTATTGGGCGACCGCCAGCGTTACCAGCAATTTGCGGCAATCTGTATCGCGGGGATTGTCTCGTGGGCGGCCGTCATTCTGCTGGGAATGTACCTGGCAGGCGTTTAATGCTTGACCCAGGCAAGTCATAAAACTACCCAATTAAATAGGCGTGCGTGAGCTGCTACTACTGCAATCACGAACTGAGCATCGTACATGAGCCATTCGGCGTGTGTGGGGTGCTTTTTTCATGCAGTGAATCAGCGTGCGTGGGCCGAGGAGGATACACAATGCTTAATTTTAGCGAGAAGTTAGACCTGCAACGTTTTGCCGAGGGCGATGGAGACGGTGAAGGCAGCCAGGGGACTGGTGCGGAAAACACAAACACCAATACCCAGGGCGACGGCCAAGGTACCGACAATCCGAATAGTCAGCAAACGGATCCTAACGCGATTGTCTTTAAGAGCCAGTCCGATTTAGATAGCTGGTACGACAAGAAGACTGCGGGAACATTGGAGAAAGCCAAGGCTAAATGGGAGAAAGAAGCCCACGAGCAAAAGGACTATGACAAGATGACCCCAGCCGAGCAACAGGCATTCGACAACGACAAACGGGCCAAGGAGCTTGACCAAAAGGAACAGGACATGAACATCAAGCTCAATCGGGCCGGGATTGTCTCGCGCCTGAGTGCCGATGGTCTCCCAACGTCCTTGGCTGATGTTTTTGCTGATGCGTCATTGAACGTCAAGAAGGTAGAGGACTTGGACCCGTTGTACCAGACGTTAAAGACTGCCTATCAAGGCGCCGTTAGAGAAGGCGTTGACAAGAAGCTTGTTGAATCTGCCAATACGCCGGGCGCCGCGGGTGCCGCCGCAGGCAAGAAGTCAGCAGGCGAGACAATCGCTGATAAGCGTAACGATGCTCAGAAGCCCGCGGGTAGTAACCCCTGGGCAATCAATTAGGAGGTTTGCAATATGTACGTTGGTAAGAAGGTTACATGGAATGAAACGAATTTCCTGGCCTCGGAGAAGTTCACAAGTTTCCCAACGATGGTTGACGACACCAACGCCGCTGTCGTCACCGATGAACTGGGTCACAAGGTAATCCCAGCCGGGACCATTTGGCCGAGCAACGATGCTAAGGCTAAGGGGATTCTGTTGAATGGAGCCGATGTTAGCGAGGGACCACAAATGACGTCGCTGTTAATGGAAGGCTGGTTATTGGGCCAGAACTTGCCAGTGGCACCTTCCGCTGATGCCATGAAGGCAATGACGGCCATTCATTTCAAGGACGCTGACGCGTTGGCTACCACGACCGGAACCACTCAGAGTGGCACGGACGCGGGTAGCAGCGCAACTAAGTAAGGGAGGCATTATTAGATAATGCGAGGACAATTTATTAATTTACAACGTTTCGCCTCGATTGCGGAACTGTTTAGTCAACCAGATGTATTGGATTACGTGCGAAATCGGCAATACAAGCCATTTATGGGGGATGCGCTTTTCCCGGCACGACGGACCCAGTCGTTAAAGCTGGACCAAATCTATGCTGGTAATCGAATTCCAGTCATTGCGCATGTTTCCGCGTTTGATACGGAAGCCGAGATTGGTAGTCGGCAAGCTGACAAGCTTTCCCTCGAATTGGCTTTGATCAAGCGGAAGATGCAATTGAAGGAAGAAGACTTGATTGCACTTCAAAGTCCCCGGAACGCGGCCGAAGCAAATTACATGCAAAGCCGGGTATTCGACGATATCGACTCACTGGTGCAAGGCGTTTTGGCGCAAGTTGAAAAGATGTCAATGGACGCCCTAGCAACTGGGACTGTTGAAGTCGTTGACCCTGACACCAAGCAAAAGGCGACCTTCGATTACCAGGTACCATCCGCACACAAGGCTGATTTAACGGGAAAGAGTGGTACGACTTGGGATAACGATAGCGCGGACCCAATCAAGGACATCACTGACTGGGCCGATGCTATGGACGTTACCGGAACACGCGTTCTGACGTCCAAGAAGATTTACCGACTGTTGACGCGGAACGCCAGCGTTTTAAAGGCAGTCTACGGGACTTCAACGCGGGCGCTGGGTCAAGGTGACTTCGATGCCTTCATGCAGGCACAAGGGTTGCCAATCATTCGGACGTACGACGATAAGTACAACGAACAGGTCGGCAACACGCTGGTTTCCCACCGTTACTTCCCAGAGGACGCCTTTGTCATCATGTCGGACGACACGCCGGGTGAAAAGGTCTTTGGCCCAACCCCTGACGAGGTTACCGGCCTGAATGACCCTGCCGTTCAAAAGCAGTCCATTGGCAATGTGTTTGCCAAGGTCTACAGCGCAGGGGAAGACCCTGTGGGTGTTTGGGAAAAGGCTTCTGCTGTGGCTCTGCCAAGTTTCCCTGGTGCCAATGAAGTATTCCAAGCAAAGCCAATCAAGTTAGCCTAGAGGTGGTCAGAATGGCTGATGATGAAACAATCAAGAAATTGATGGTCCGGCTGGGGGCCGATGATTCTGACAAGGATTTAATCACTACCCTGTATGAGGACGCAACGGTCGTTGTGCTGGACTTTACCCATCGTGACGTACTGACCGGCGGGATGCCGACTTACGCCAAACAGTTAGCCGTTGTGTACTTTAATCGACTGGATACCGAGGGCGAGTCAGCGCGGACGGAAGGCAATGTTGTTCGCTCGTTCGTGACTGACATTCCCGAAAGCATCCAGCGGCCGCTTCGGCGGTACCGGGTCGCGAAATGGAGTGATCTGTGATGCGATTAGCGCGTAAGAGTCTGCGGACGGTTTATTTACGCCGCAAGGTGGACGGTAAGGACGATGAAGGCAACGTTATCACTGACTGGGCCGATGCGGTGCCAATCAAGGTAAACGCACAGCCAGCCGGGGGCCAGGTCAATGCCGCCATTTATGGCGAAGAGTTGGCTTACATGAAGCGTCTGCTGTATCAGGGCGATGCGATTGTAGAAGGCCAGAACGAGAACGATGGTGTTTGCCTGACCGTCCCGGCCGCGGCTAATCCTGATTACACCATTACAGCCATTCAGACTTACTCGGACCATGTAAACGTGATGATTAAACGGGTGGTGAGTGACGATGGAGATTAGAGTGCTTGGTACCGATAAGCTACTCCATAAACTGGAGCAGATGCCGGAGAAGCTCCACAACGCCTTGTGGGATTCAGCATTTGATATTGTGCAAGAGGCCGATGAACTAGCAGTCAGAGAGCTGCAATCGAGCATGCAACACAGTACCGGTGAGCTGAGCAGTTCCCTTAAGTATGAAGTCATGGAAGATACCGATGGCAAGGTAGTCGGCCGACTATGGTCCGACAATCCTGTCGCCACTTATCGCGAACTAGGGACCGGGCTAGTTGGTGAGGCGTCTCCCAAGAACTTACCTGATGGGATTGATCCGGTGTATACGCAGCACCCCTGGTTCATTCCAGCCGACCTGGTCGACACGGACTTGAATGCGGTGTACGGCATGCCGGAGATTACCATTAATCACCGTAAGTTCTACCGGACGAACGGGCAACCGGCCCGGCAATTTATGGCACCAGCAATCGAGACCGCGGGTGAAGATGGGCCAGACGTTATTAAGGAACACGTACAGAAGGAGTTGGGCGAACTTGGAAAGTAACATCTACAACATGAACAAGCAGACTGCGGAGATTCTGCAATCGGTGAGCGCGTTGAAGGAGGTCCACCCCGAGTACCCCGACAAAATCACCGTGTTTCCGATGGCCATCTACAGCACCCAGCGGGAGCCATACGTTCGGGATGCCAACATGATTGAGACGGACACCAAGTGGAAAATCGCAATCGACATTTTCAAGAAACAAGGCAGCATCACCGCCATCGCTGATGAGATTACCGATAAGTTCGGGGCAATTGGGTTTGCTACCAGTGTGCAGCAGGCCAATCAGGCCGGGTTCTCCCGGTCAATCATCACGGCGAGTGGTGTTGTTGACAATCAACTAAGACGCGTCTACCAAGCGACGCGATAGGAGGAAATGAAATGAGTTTAGAATTGAATTCTGACCGGTTGAACCTGCAACGTTTCGCCGATACGGCAGCCAACGTTGATTCATCCAAGGGACTGGCCGCTACGGGGACCAAGCTGGAGTATGCGGAACCTGGTGGGACAGACTACACGGTGGTCGCCGACGTTAAGACGATTCCCGCGTTAGGTGGGGCACCCCAAGATATCGACGTGACCACGCTGTCAGATACCCGGGTCAAGCAAATTGCTGGGATTGATGCTGCTAGTTCCCTGGCATTCTCCGTGCAGTACAAGGGGCCGTCCTGGAACGTCATTCACGGCAAGTCTGGGGACCGGAAGCAATACAACTGGCGGGTAACTTACGCCGATGGCATGCAGGTGACCTTTACCGGGTCCTTCTCCATTCAAATGGGTGAAGCGGCCGTTAACGGTGGGATTACTTACACCATTACCGTTGTTGTTTCCGACGGGCCTGACTTCGGGGATTCACCCGCTGCCGGTGCGGCGAGTAGTAGCCCCAAGCAAGATTGAGGTTACCAGCGTAACACTGGACCAAGCGACGGCATCTGTTGAGGTGGGCAAGACCGTTAAGGTGACCGCCACGGTGGTCCCTGCCGATGCAACCGACAAGACGGTGACATACAGCATCGATGATGACACGATTGCCACTGTCACGGCTGATGGGACCATTACTGGTGTAAAGGCCGGTAGTGCCACGGTCACCGTTACGGCGGGTGATAAGACGGCAACGACTGCGGTAACCGTAACGGACGCCGCCTAGCAGAATAGAACTTTAGTCGCCTATGAAATGCACAGTTCTGGCATTGGCCGGGGCGGCTTTTTAATTTGGAGGAAAATATTTATGGCAAAAGTAGCAAGCATGGGTACCCCGTTTCAATTTGGTAGCTTAAACCTGAGTTTGAAGTTGGATGGCAAGGCATTGGTGAATATTGAAAAGCGGTTAGGGAAGTCCGCGATGTCTCTATTCATGAATGCGGATGGTGGAATGAAACTCCCCCCAGTTAACGAAATCATGATTGTCCTTAAAGGTGCCAATCAAAAGCACGGTATCAAGGATAGTGAAATGGTTAAAGCCTTCCAAGAATACTTGGATGACGGCAACTCACCAATGGATTTGTTCCTGACATTAAGCGACCTCTTCAACGATGCAGGTTTTTTCAACAGCAAGGGTACTTCCAAGGCCAAGAAGGTGGAAGTGGAAGAGATTACCCTGGACGCGCAACCGACGGACCAGGACGAGACCGGCCTGTAGAGACCTACGACACCGTCACAGAGATGTTGACGGCCATGTATCCGCTGGCGGTCCGGGCCGGTGTGGGTGCTGATGATTACTGGGACATGACGCTTAAGGAAATTGTGATTCAGGTTGAGGCTAATCGCCTGCGCCACATGGACGCCCTGCGGGAACGTGGCATCATGGACCATAAGCTATCCGAGTTGATTGCCTTTGCGATGAATGAGCCCAACAAGATGCCGAGCATCCAGAAAATGTATGGCTTCCTGAACTACGATGACCCAACAGAGACGCAGCCGAAGGAAACTGTTCCCGAGTGGCAGCAGGACCGTCTCGAATTTATGAAGCAGGCCGAGGCAATTCGGGCGGCCCGTAACGCTAAGCAAGGAGGTGAGAGCTAATGGATTTGGAAACACTGCAAGTGTTATTTGATATCAACACCGCGAACATTCAACCAAAACTGGATGAGTTGCAAGAGAAGTTTTCGGGGATTGTTGGCAAGCTAAAGGGCGATTCTGACCGGGCGAACGATTCAATGAACGTTAATAAGGGTATTGATAAGATTGCTGAGCAGGTCAAGGGACTCAACGAAACAGTATCCGGTGCCATGAATCGTTTTAAAGAGATCATCGACAGTGGGTCCGGTGCGGCCGCCAAAACGATGGCGGGCAACGTAGGCCGCATGAAAACGACCACCGTTAAATCGGTCGACGCGATGATGTCCGAGATTGACTCCAAGATGGAGCAGGCCCGGGCCGCGCAAGAACGCATGATGAACCTTAAGAGCCTGGGCAGTTCCGCACTGTCCGCTGGGGACCCGAAGCAGGCGTCTCGGATTAACGAACAGGCGGCCAGTGCCGAGGCCCGGATGCACCGCTTCCAGACGCAAGCTCGACAATTGGCCGGTCAACTTAAGTCAGAGATGGCCGCGATTCCAGGCGCAATGGACCGTATCGCCCACAAAA
>DXGJ01000064.1 GCA_019113985.1 Candidatus Levilactobacillus faecigallinarum | reverse complement strand
GAACTCGAACCTCACGAGCGTCAACGTATTCCACGGTCCCGGCCTTCTTGGCAATCATAGCAACCCCGGAGTCGTGCGCAGCCTTGTAGTCAATTCCGGTACTTACCAGCGGAGCGTGTGGGTTAAGCAACGGTACGGCTTGCCGCTGCATGTTAGCACCCATTAAGGCACGGTTAGAGTCATCGTTTTCAAGGAATGGAATACATGCGGAAGCGACGGAGACAACTTGTTTTGGTGAAACGTCCATGTAGTCGACGTTCTCAACACTAGTTTCAACGTATTCATCCTTGTCACGAGCCATGACCTCATCATCAACGAATGAACCATCGTCATTCAGTGGTGAGTTGGCTTGGGCAATCACAAAGTTATCTTCTTCGTCGGCCGTCAGGTAGTCGATCTTGTCCGTAACCTTGTGGGTCTTCCAGGAAACCCGCCGGTATGGCGTTTCAATGAAGCCATACTTGTTAACCCGGGCGTATGAGGAAAGACTGTTAATCAGACCAATGTTTGGTCCTTCAGGCGTTTCAATTGGGCACATCCGGCCGTAGTGGGTGTAGTGCACGTCCCGGACTTCATAACCGGCCCGGTCACGCGTTAAACCACCAGGACCTAAGGCAGACAGACGCCGCTTGTGGGTCAGTTCACCCAGTGGGTTGGTTTGGTCCATGAATTGAGACAGCTGGGAAGAACCGAAGAATTCCTTGATGGAGGCAACCACCGGCCGAATATTGATCAGCTGTTGTGGAGTGACGGTGTCAGGATCTTGAATTGACATCCGTTCACGAACCACCCGTTCCATCCGGGCCAAACCGATCCGGAATTGGTTCTGCAACAATTCACCCACGGAACGAATCCGCCGGTTACCCAAGTGGTCGATATCATCGGTTGAGCCGATTCCTTCTTGCAGGTTGAAGAAGTAGTTCAGGGAAGCCAGGATATCAGCTGGTTCGATGTGCTTGTATTCCAACGGAATGTGGCCGTTACCGATGATCGGCACAACCCGTTCTGGATCCTTCTTGGAGTAAACCAGGATCTTCTGGAGCTTAACTGGATCGGTAACCACGGCTTCGTCGGATGGCGTGTAGGTAACCATCTTGAAGTCGTCACGGTCCAGGTAAGGTTCCAGCTTCTTGAGGACTTCCTTGGTAACCGTGTCACCCTTTTGAGCCAACACTTCACCAGTGTCAGGGTCAGCCAGGGTTTCGGCCAGGGTGTTGCCGAGCAGGCGGTACTTGAGCATCAGCTTCTTGTTGGTCTTGTAACGGCCAACCGGTGCCATGTCGTAACGCTTAGGATCGAAGAAGCGGGCCGTCAGCAGGTTCCGGGCTGAGTCAGCGGTCTTTGGTTCACCTGGACGCAGCCGTTCATAAATATCCTTCAGGGCTTCTTCAACCCGGGAGTCTTCGGCGTTCTTGTGAACATCCTTGTCCAAGGTCAAAGACAAGGTCTCACTGTCACCGCCGAACATATCAATGATTTCGTCATCAGAACCGAAGCCCAGTGCCCGAACCAGTTCGGTCATTGGCAGCTTCCGGGTCCGGTCAATCCGGACATAGGAAACGTTCTTAGCGTCGGTTTCGTATTCCAACCAGGCACCACGGTTTGGAATGAAGGTGGCACCGTAGCTTGGCCGACCATTTTTGTCGGTTTCTTCATTATAGTAGACACCAGGGGAACGGACTAATTGAGAAACAATAACCCGCTCGGCCCCGTTAATAATGAAGGTCCCTTGATCAGTCATCAGTGGGAAGTCACCGAAGAAAACATCCTGCGACTTGATCTCACCAGTTTCGTGGTTGGTCAACCGTAAAGTAACGTGTAGTGGTGCTGAGTAATTTGCATCGTGTTCACGTGCTTCATCAACAGTGTACTTAGGTTCTAAAAGTTGATAGTCAACGAATTCCAGGGAAAGCTTACCTTGGAAGTCATCAATTGGCATAATGTCATCAAACATTTCCCGCAACCCTTTGTCCATGAACCAATTGTAGGAATTAGTCTGGATCTCAATCAGGTTAGGCAACTCGAGAACTTCTTTAATCCGGGAGTAACTACGACGGGTACGGTGCTTACCGTATTTTACTAAATGTCCGGCCAAACTGTTCACCTCTCTAATTTGTTGGGTGAGCCATTTTCAAATGTTACATTTTGATTACAATTACCATCAAAAGCAACTTTTGGGCAAAAAAAATCCAAAAACAGTTAGCAACTGTCTTTGGTTTTATTGCAGGACCCGATGGACAATAGATCACCAGGCCCAAATGAACTCACAAATTACATACTATTGTAGTATAAGCTCAATATATTTAATTGTCAAGGATTAAATAATTTCCTGCTTCGGCGTCCGTTTCAGGCCATTGATAATGCAATCAATGATTAACTTGGTCCGTTGGTCACTGTTGATGGCGTGTCCACCGATCACTTGGTAGGTTCCAAAGACAGGAGTCAGGCTCGCCAGGAAGAGTTCCGCCGCTTCCTTGGGCAGGAGATCCGCCCGGAGACCAACCTCAGGCTGCTTGAAGTACTCGCCAATTGGTACCAGGTAATCCATCACAAAGATCATGTTGAACTTCCGCTGGGCACTCTTGGAAAGGAGTTGCATGGCCTGATTGTACTGGTCATAGATGCTGATTGGGTGGTGTTTCTTCAGGACCTTCACGATTTCAAAGAGCTGGTCCTCTGGCGATAGTTTGTGCTTGCGCAGGACCTTATTGATATCCTGACGAACCTTACCGGAAAAGTTTGTCATCACGTTTAAGAAGAGTACCTCTTTATCGCTGAAGTGGTGGTATAGGGCCGGCTGGGTGATCCCGATCTCCTTGGCAATATCCCGGGTTGACGTTTGGGCAAACCCCTTTTGTAAGAAGAGCCGCGTCGCCGTCCGCAGAATCGCGGCCCGCGTCTTTTCAAGCTGCTCCGTTCGTTTCATTGCATTGACATCCTCCTAAAAAATCCACATTTATCAATATTATATTACCAGTCAGCGTTTTTTGACAACGGATTCACAAATTCACGCAAATTAGGAGCTGCTTCATCGTGAAGACAGCTCCTAAAGCGTTACTTATTCATCTTGACCAAGATGGGCTTGGCCGTGTTTGAATTCTTGATCTTCATCGTCAGCTGACCGCGGTGGGCGCCAATGGTGACGTCATCGCCAACCTTGATCTGCCCGTCCAGTAGGGCCGTACTGAGGCTATCCTCAACGTGGTCCTGGAGGGCCCGCCGCAGTGGCCGGGCACCATATGCCGGATTGTACCCAATTTTGGCAATCTCGTCAATGGCAGCCGGGGTGATCTTCAGGTTGATCCCCTGCTCGGCAATCCGCGTGCTCAGGTCACCAGCCATCAACTTGACGATCTGGTGCAGCTCCTTCTTGTTGAGGGAGTGGAAAATAATCGTCTCGTCGATCCGGTTGAGGAACTCTGGCCGGAAGTGCAGTTTCAACTGCTGCTTGATGGCGGCCGCCATAGCATTGTAGTCGTGACTTAGGTCCTTGGCCCCAAAGCCGACCTCCTTCTCGTCCTGGAGCTGGGTAGCCCCTAGGTTGGAGGTCATAATGATAATCGTGTTCCGAAAGTCAACCTTGCGGCCCTTGGCATCGGTCAGGTAACCGTCGTCTAAGACCTGAAGAAGCAGGTTGAAGACGTCCGGGTGGGCCTTCTCGGCCTCATCCAGCAGAACAACCGAGTACGGGTGTTGACGAACCTTCTCGGTCAACTGGCCTCCTTCATCGTAGCCGACGTAGCCCGGGGCCGCTCCAATCAACCGGCTGGTACTGTACTTCTCCATATATTCGGACATGTCAATTCGAATCATGTTGTCTTCGGAACCAAACATTGCCTCGGCCAGGGCCTTGGCCAGCTCAGTCTTCCCAACCCCGGTTGGTCCGAGGAACATGAAGGAGCCAATCGGCCGGTTAGGATCCTTCAGCCCACTGCGGGCCCGCCGGATGGCCTTAGCCACGGCACTGACGGCCTCTTCCTGGCCGATGACCCGCCGGTGGAGAACCCGTTCGAGGTTGACCAGGCGTTCACTCTCGCTCTTCTTCAGCTGGGTCAACGGGACCCCGGTCCATTCGGCAACCACCTTGGCGACGTCTTCACCGGTAACCTTGAGCCGGTAGTCACCCTTAGCCGCCGTCCGTGAGGCCATCTTCTGCTGCTGGCGATTCAGTTCGGCCTTCAAGGTCAGCTCATCCTGGCGGAGCTGAGCTGCCCGGTCGAAGTTCTGGTTCTCAATCGCCGTCTCCTTGGCCGTGCGCAGGTCGTCCAACTTACTCTGCAAGGACGGCTGGCGGTCCCGTTTCTCCTCGGCATCAATCCGGACCATCGCTGCTGACTCATCCATCAGATCGATGGCCTTGTCTGGCAAGAACCGGTCAGAGATGTAACGGTCGGAGAGCTTAACCGCTTGTTCCAGGGCATCATCCGTGATCTTGGCATGGTGGTGTTCTTCATACTTGGGCCGCAACCCCTTTAGAATCTGCAGGGTGGCCTCCGGCGTTGGCTCATCGACCTGTACGGTGGCGAACCGCCGCTCCAGGGCCGCATCGGATTCAATGTACTTTTGGTACTCGTCCAGGGTGGTAGCCCCGATCGTCTGCAGTTCCCCCCGGGCCAGGGCCGGTTTCAGAATGTTTGAAGCATCGATAGCCCCCTCGGCACCACCAGCCCCGATCAGGGTGTGGAGTTCATCAATGAAGAGGATGACGTGACCGTCGTTTTGAATCTCCTCGATAACCTTCTTCAGCCGGTTCTCGAACTCACCACGGTACTTGGTGCCGGCCACCAGGGACCCCATATCGAGGACCATCAGGCGCTTGTTGGCCAGTTCCTCGGGAACGGTCCCAGCAATCATCCGTTGGGCCAGGCCTTCGACAATCGCCGTCTTCCCGACCCCCGGCTCCCCGATCAGGACGGGGTTATTCTTCGTCCGGCGGCTCAAGATCTGGACAACGCGTTTAATTTCCTTGTCCCGACCGACAACCGGATCAAGCCGCTTGGTCCGCGCTAACTGGGTCATATCCCGGGCCAACTTATCCAGGGTCGGGGTTCCGGCCGTCTGGGCATTGTTGTTATTCTGGCCGGCCTGTCGCCGAACCTGACTTTCAGAGATGCCGAGCCGCCGGAGGGTAACCTTGCGAACCTGACGTGGCAAAACGTCTAGGCTGTACAGGATTCGGGATGAAAGAACCCCTTCATCGGCAATCAGGGCTAGGAGCAAGTGCTCGGTCCCAATCTTCAAGGCATGCATCTGTTGAGCTTCACGCCCCGCCAGTGCCAGAACCTGTTTGGCCTTTGGTGAGTATGGCAGATAATCGGCCGGGCCAAGGTCATCCATCGTCCCGTAGCCGATCAGCCGTTCAATCTCTTCGCGAATATCATCGCTCGTGATTGAGAACTGCTCAAAGATCTTGTTGGCAATGCCGTCTTTATCCATCGACAGGGCCAGCAGGAGGTGTTCGGTCCCCACGGCCTGGTGCTTAAAGTACTTTGCCTGCTCATGAGCAATCGCTAAAACGTGCTTGGCGCTAGGTGTAAACATGTTATCCATCTGCATCATCCTCTAACTTTCATACCGTAATCGATTAAGAAATGAAACTAAAATCCGTGCGCGAAGTTTATTCTCCATATTGGTATCATCAACTGCTAAAGTCTGTTTCGATAGTGCCACCAGCATCAGGTCACCCTCACGTTGTGAAATCACCTTTTCATTATAAAGCGTTTGAATAATCGCAAACGCGTCCCGTTCGCGAATTGAGTCACCAATTGCCTGGACCAGTGAGTTTAGCACATCCACGTCGCCAAGTAAATTAACCCGCTCGATGCGGATATAGCCACCACCGCCCCGTTTACTCTGAACAAGGTAGCCATTCTGAATGGTGAATCGGGTCTTAATCACATAGTTAATTTGTGATGGAACAACGTTAAAATGATCAGCAATTTCAGAACGACGAATCTCGATCTGGGTATCGTTGCCAAAGATCTCTTTGAGATATGCTTCAATAACGTCCGAAATACTTCGGTTCTCCATTTCATCGCCCTCCATCATCTGACTAATCTTGACCATTATTTTACCATATTTTGCTAAATTCTGCCCGAATAACGCCCTAAACGAAAAGAACTACAAGAAATAACGAGATTCCTTGTAGTTCTAGGATATTATTAAATCGAATTTAACTAGTCTTCAAGACTGAAGTCAACAACGTTCCGGCCAACAACCTTGTTGTCCTTGAGTTCTTGAATCATGTCGTTGATTTCAGAAAGCTTACGAGTGTGAACGATTGGGTGAACCTTACCTTCAGCACCGAATTGGAAGCATTCTGCCAGGTCTTGACGGGTACCAACCAGGGAACCGGCAACGATAATCCCATCCAGAACCGTCTTGGCAATGTTCAGTTTCATGTCACCTTGTGGAAGGGCAACGGCAACTAAGCGGCCATCTGGACGAAGGGAGTTAACGGCTTGGTCGAAGGCAGCAGTCGTAACAGCAGTAACAACTGCAGCGTGAACACCGCCGACCTTTTCTTGGATCTGTTCGTCAACGTTGTTATCGTGACGGTTGATGCAGATTTCAGCACCGTTTTCCTTAGCAGCCTTCAGCTTGTCTTCGTTACCATCAACGGCGATAACGTGGGCACCGAAGACGTTGTGAGCAAATTGGATACCGAGGTTACCAAGACCACCAGCACCAACGATTGATACCCATTGACCAGGCTTGATGTCGGCAACCTTCAGTGCCTTGTACATCGTAACACCGGCACAGGTCAGTGAGGTAGCTTCAACGGGGTCCAAGCCTTCTGGAACCTTAACGGCGTAGTCAGCTGGGACGATGCATTGTTGTGCCATGGCACCATCAGCAGTGTAACCAGCGTTCAGGACGTTCCGGCAAAGAGTTTCACGACCAGTCAGGCAGTATTC
>DXGJ01000012.1 GCA_019113985.1 Candidatus Levilactobacillus faecigallinarum | reverse complement strand
GGCGCAGCAGGAGCGGGGCCACGTGGTCTCGATGACCGGGGACGGGGTCAACGATGCGCCGGCGCTGAAACAGGCCGATATTGGGGTGGCCATGGGGATTCGGGGAACCGACGTCGCCAAGGACTCCGCCGACATGGTGTTGGCCGACGACGACTTCACCTCGATTCTGGGGGCGGTCCGGGAAGGCCGGCACGTCTTCGATAACATTCGGAAGACGATTCGGTTCCTGTTACCCACCAGTTTCGCTGAAGGGCTGATTGTGGTGATGAGTATCCTGATGAACCAGTCGTTACCGCTGTTCCCAACGCAGTTGTTGTGGATCAACATGGTCTCGGCCCTGACGATTCAGTTTGCCTTCATCTTCGAACCCGCCGAAAGTGGCATCATGAAGCGGGGACCCCGGGACGTTGCCCAGGGGATTCTGTCTAAGCTGGACGTGGTCGAAGTCATTTACGTCTCGTTGCTGATTTCCGGGTTGGGGATGTTCGCTTACGACTTGCTGACGGGCCAAGGCCTCTCAACCGTTGTCGGCAGCACCATGACCCTGAACGTCATCATCTTCGGGAAAGTCTTCTACCTGTTTAACCTGCAAAATGACCATCCGGTTCTGTCGAAGTACTTCTTCAGAAACAAGATGAGCTTCGTTATCGTGGCCATTCTGCTGGTGCTGCAGGCGGGAATCATCTACCTGCCGTTCATGCAAGGCGTCTTCCATACCACCAGTGCCAACTTCTTGTATGGTTGGGGGATTCCTATCTTGGCCGGTTTCGTGGTGTTGGTCATCACCGAAATCGCCAAAGCCCTCCGCCATCGTTGGCAGGGCGTGGTTCGCAACAAAGAACAACGCACCGCTTCCTCGGAAGACTAATCTTTAAATCTGTTTTGTGGCCTCGCTGGCTTTGTCTGGCGGGGCTTTTTGTTTGCTGTTTGCTGCGGTGATGGTCCTATTGCCGCTCTGGTCGTTGTTGCTCGCTACACTGCGCCGGCACCGCGCCACCGTAGTGGGCACGACTCCGAAGCCTCGAAACCCACGAGTCTCCAGAGCTCGGCCTTGGTCTAAGCCGAATGACCCCCTCGGCTAAGACCAACGACACCACGGTGGCGCAAACCGGCTCCGTTACACTGATGGTTGGTGGCGGATGCGGCACTGGTCGTTGAGAGTGGGTGAATTGTGCCAATTGGTTGTTGATGGGAAAGTTACTACTTTGATTATTTTGTTGTAATTAGTCGGTGTGTTTTGGCCGGTGGACGGCCTTTTATACACGGTATGACTGGTCATGTCCGGACTATCTTCTAGAGGAAACAATATGTAATTAGGTAAGTCGATGGGAAAGGTGGGTTCTTGTCATGTGCTGCAGACGATCACATACCAGGACCGCTTTTTCCTGCTAGAACCACGCGTATTTTCCCACCAAATTTTTTCCAAATAGTCCTACCATTCTCCAATCAGCCATTCTATAATAAGATGACTATATTATTTATTTCGGGGATAGTCGTTAGGGGTATGGATATGAAAGTTATGGGATTTATGCACGACGGGTCGGCGACGCCCGTGGTTAAGCTACGGGGACCTTGGCTGATGGGGATTTTTGTCGTGACCTTAGGGGGCAGCATCTACGAGGTGATTCGGCACACGCACGACGTCGATCTCTCATCGCGCTGGGGCCTATATAGCGTCAGTTTTCGGGCCGTTTTTTTCGGCGTTATCTTAGCCTACCTGGTCACGATTGGCTTAGCCGCCCTGGTACAACTGATCAGTCGGCGGCCGGTCGCCCTGTCGTTTTTCGGCCGCACGTCGCGGCGGGTCCGGTTGGGCCTGATTGCCGTGTTGCTGGTCTTAGCGGGGGGCAACTACTATAACGAGAGTTACCATCCGCTGCATTTCGCCCAACGAACGGTCAACGACTACCTGAGCGACCAGAACCAGGGTCAGCTCCAGTCGCTGAGTTGGTCGCCACGGAGCTACCAGCATCTCAAGCAGGCGTCAGCCCTGCACCTCAAGAAAGAGGATGCCGGGAGCGAACATTACCTGAACTACTCGGGCAAGCTGACCGGTGAACGAAAACACAGCGTCGACGTGACCCTCTCACGCCAACGGGTCGACCCGCTCGGCCTTGACGTGACCTATTCCGTGAAAACCATTGAAGTGAATTAAAAAAGAGAAAACGCCAGTCGCTTGACTGGCGTTTTCGAGTCCCTTCAGCGTAAACTGTTAGCAGAGGTGATGACATGCAGAACTTTTTCTTCGACTTTGATGGCACCCTAGCCGATACCCGGGCCGTTGCGGTCACGGCGACCCAGAAGGCCTTTGCCGCCAAGGGGTTGACCGAACCCAGCGACGACGTGGTGGCCGGTTACATGGGAATTCCCATCGAGGTTTCCTTCGACAAGATGGCGGACCGCCCGCTAACGGCCGCCGAACACGAACCACTTTACCAGGAATTTCGTCGACAATACGGGTTGGCTGATAGTCAGATCAAGATTTTTGACGGTATGGCCGATACGTTGGCCGAGCTGAAACACCGGGGCGCTCGGTTGTTCGTGGTCTCCAGCAAACATTCGACGCCGCTCCAACGGAACCTGAACCAGATTGGCCTGGGCGCCACCTTCGAGGCCCTCTGCGGTTCCGACACCGTCGCCCATTACAAGCCGGCCCCGGATGGTATCCTGAACCTCCTAGACCGCTATGACCTCCAACCGGAGCAGAGCGTGATGATCGGCGATGCCATCTATGACATCCAAATGGGACAAAACGCCCACGTCAACACGGCCGCGGCCATGTATGGGGCCGCTGACCCGGCGGCCGTCCGTGCGCAACAGCCAACCTTTTTCTTGGAACATCCCACGGATTTATTAACGATTTAGCATTTTTAGCAGCGGGGCCCTGGGTGGTCTCGCTGCTTTTTAGGAAACGTAAAAAAACATCCCGGACCGCAACGTTTCAGAGAGGGGAGCGGCCCAGGATGTTTTTCGCGTATGTTTTAAATATCAGAGGTAACCAACCAAGCTAGTGCGCAGCGCTGGTGTTATCCGCAGCAGCGGCTTGCTTGTGTAAGTCGAGTTCGATTTCTTCCAGTGACTTCCCACGGGTTTCCATGAACTTCTTGTGAACCACCACAACGGCGATGGCACAGATGACAGCGTAGAACAAGAACGCATTGTCCAAGCCCCATGAGCTTAACATCATTGGGAAGGTCAGGGAAACGACCATGTCGGCCAACCAGTTGGTAGCCGAGCAAAGTGAGGTCCCTAAACCACGAATGTTCAATGGGAAGACTTCACCAATCAGAACCCAGGTAACGGGGGCCCAAGTACATGCGTAGAACGCGATGTAGACGGTCAACGCAACGGCACTGACCATGGCAGCGGCTTGCGACCCACTATCGAATTTCAGAATTGCGTACATAACTAAGAGGGACAGACCCATTCCGGAGGCACCGAAGATCAGCATCTTTTTCCGGTCGACCTTGTCCATTAAGAACATGGCAACGACCGTGACCAGAACGTTAACGACCCCAATCCCAATATGGGCTAACAGAGCCGCGATGACTCCCCAGCCAACATCGGTAAAGATGGTGGGGGCGTAGAAGATAACACTGTTACTCCCGATGACTTGTTGGAAGATGGCAACCCCAAGTCCGGTAATCAAGGCAGGACGAACGCCCTTCCCGAATAATTCTTTCCAACCACCGGTCTTTTGTTGAGCGGTTTCTTGGATTTCGGTCAAGGCCTTGTCAACGGCCTGCTTGTCACCCTTGTTGGTGCTCATCAGCACGTCGCGAGCGTCGTCGGTCTTGCCAATCTTAACCAAGAACCGAGGACTTTCGGGTAAGAAGAGGGCCCCGAAGAACAGGATGGCAGCTGGTAAGGCGGCAAACCCTAACATCCAACGCCAACCGGTGTACATGTGGGCGAAGGTGTAGTTCAGGATGTAGGCTAACAGAATCCCAATCATGACCATCAGTTGGAACATGGTTGCGACGGCCCCGTGCATGCTCTTAGGTGCCAGTTCATGCAGGTAAGCTGGAATCAGCGCGGAGGTAATCCCAACCCCGATCCCCAGGATAACCCGGGTGACCAGTAAGACCCAGAAGTCTGGGGCGAACCCAGAGGTGATGGCCCCGATGAAGAAGATAACGGAAGCCCAGATCAGCAACTTACGCCGTCCGTACTTGTCCAAGAATTTACTGGTAGCTAAGGCCCCGATAATCGCACCGATTAAAACGGAACTAACTACCCAACCTTGTTGCCACGGCCCTAAGTGTAGTTGCTTTTGAATGAACAGGATCGCACCGGAAACGGATGCGATGTCGTACCCAAATAGTAATCCACCTAAAGCGCCGAAACTGTAGATAAAGCCGTTTGAAACTTTCTTCAATCTAGACACTCCCTAAGTAAAAAAATTATGGCTAAACCAATGAAACAGTGAAACTATGTTGAAAACGGTTTTGGTAATCGCTTTCAAAAATGAGTATAGGCTTATTGTCCGTACAAATCAATACTATTGTTATTTGTGAAATAAAAACGCCGGAGCATTCGATGGAAACGTTACCTAAATGTTTAGAAGCTAGAATTAGATTGAATGCTGGTATAACGCTGTTTTTGGAAGGTAAGATGCGACTAAACCCGGGATAACGACGGTTGGATTTGTGGCAATAAATTTTTTTATTTGTAGAAGAGGGGGTTGTGTAACCGATACCAAAAGCGTTAGAATACAAGAGGTCTGATTTATCATTAGATTTTAGAAAAATTCATCCGAATAAAAGCTGATTTAAGAAAGCAGGTCTTTTCGATGCAAACCGCCTACATAGTCTTGTCCGGGATTTCGGACTTGGCATTACTCGTTTTCATTTTTCTCTGGGGCTTCGACTTTGCCCGTAAGGATCGTCCTAAAAACGCCCGTAAGCACCACTATGCTTGGTACACCTTAGCATCCTTGGCTGCCACGTTCGTCTTTATGTTTCTTTCGGGCGCTGGTAAGTAGCCAACCAACCAGTTGAATTGGGTAACAAAAAACACTGGCAATAGCTCACCAGTGTTTTTTTAGGTCCAAATTATATTTGCGTGCGCATCGTTATTGCGAACAAAACAGTGATTTATCCCCAAAACCCGGGCATGAATTAACGAAATCGTCCACTTGTTAGAAAATGCATAACTGTATATGGAACACGGGGTTAACGCTTCTTTGGTAAGTTACTTACCAAAGAAGACTCCGGTTATCAGATGATTAACCAAATAAAACGATTTTATTGAAAAAAGTTCGCGATTTTAAGTTGAATTTAAACAAACTTCGTGTATTATAGTTGGTAACAAATGTATTGGGCGCAAACCTTTATTACTACATTTATAATTTTTAATTCAAATAACTTAGGACAAGTCGAAAGGGAGTTACATTTATTAACAACGCTGAAAATATTGAAGACTGGACCGCGAAAGCCTTAACCCAACAAGGTCGCGATGCCAGTCAATGGAAACTGTTCGCTACCTCTGCTGAAAAGGATGTCTTTTTGTTTCGGAATGCCAACAAGAGACAACAAATCACGGTCTACCAACACGCCGACGGCCAACGCGTCGTCGGTCAGGTCTGGGGCGACTAAACCTAGTCGATTCGGCCATGTGGATTTTCTGCGTGGTTTATGAGTGACTCGATAAAAAGTAAAAGCGATTGATGGTGACCACATGTTGTGGCCTACCATCAATCGCTTTTGTTTTTAATTTTTACAAGACAGGCAAAGTGCTAAATCGGATTTATTTATTTCTAGCGGCTAAGTCTGCCATGATCTTTGGGTACTTTTTGTCTAGGTCATACATTCGTAACATCACAATTTGTAAGACATAGATGATCAGTGGAATGTAGATGAATAGTTGGTATATTGATTGAATAGCGCTTGGAGATTGGGCTGCTAGGGCACCATTATAGTGTCCAAAAGCTAATACCCAGCCTGTGATGGCAGTTCCTAAACCAACACCGACTTTTTGTCCCAAGCTACCACCACTATAGAGTAAGCCTTCAATTCTAACATGCGTCTTCCATTCCCCATATTCAATCGTGTCGGGAAACATTGCCCAGACTCCTCCGAGTAGAGGTGCCTGCCCAAGCCCCTTAATGATTTGGGCAACCATAACCACCCAAAAATTATCGGGTGAAATCAAGGTAAATAAGTAACCAACGATGCTGACGAGGGATCCATAAAGCATTACTTTAGTTTTACCGTACTTTTTGAATAATGATGCAATAACCACAAATCCTATGAGAACTGGTGCAAGATAGCCAATCGTTAGGATACCTACGAGTGAGTCATTATGCAAAATATATTTTGCATAATAGATGGTGCTACCTTGGTTAAGCGCATAGCCGATACTGTAGATAATGAAGAAAATGGTTGCAATCCACCAGTATTTATTATGAGCAATTGCTTTAAGACTAATCTTCAGTGGAATTTTTTCTTTAGCGCTCACGGTAACACGTTCACGTTGGGACTTGAATACAATGAACAGCAGAATAACTGAAATTCCTGATAGAACGGCGTAAGTGGCAACCCAGCTAACTTGTTTGTTTCCAAAGAAGTTGACTAAAGGCATGGTTGCGTTTGTAACGATTAAAACTCCAATTTGTGCCATAAACATTCTAAAGAGATTAAAAATTTCTCGTTGATGTTGATCACGGGTTACTAAAGAATTGAGCGTCCCATAGGGGATTGCGATTGCAGAAAAGGCAATCATTAAAATGTTGTATGAAAGAAAGATATATACAATTTTAGCTGTCTCAGACCATCCCGATGGAACGGCGAATAGAAGAATGGTCAATGCGGCAAAGGGAATAGCGCCGAAGAGAAGCCAAGGACGTGTCTTTCCCCATCGGCTATGGGTTTTATCAACTAAACCACCAATCACAACATCGATGATGCCGTCAAATGAACGAGAAAACAACATTAAAGTTCCGATAATACCAGCAGATATTCCAACGACGTCTGTGTAAAAGAATACGACGAACATACCCAGAGAGGCAAAGGTAAAGTTAACGGCCATGTCCCCAAAACCAAAGCCAAGATAATCTTTGAAGCCTAGATTTTCTTTAAAGGATACGGCGTTATCATTTTGAGCAGATTCCATGATAAAAATTCACTCCAATCTATTTAACGTCGAAGATGAGCAGGTTCCACGAAGCTTTCGGAAGGGTAATGTCATCAGAATTTACGTTGGTTACATTTAAGTCTTGTGGAATAACTTTATTAGGTTCGTCGAAAGTATCGCGAGCTTCCAAATTATCACCGGTTAGTGTAATGTGTTTGGTTAACTTAAGATCACCTAGGTTGGCAATGTTCAAGGTTAAGTGAGAATCTTTATTGATATCCGTATTTAATGCAAATACCT
>DXGJ01000063.1 GCA_019113985.1 Candidatus Levilactobacillus faecigallinarum | reverse complement strand
GGTAATGGCGGTCACGGTGACCGTGGTCACGGTTCCAATGATGCTACCAATCCCCGTGGTTAGACCGGTCACGAAGTTTTCGGCGTATTTACCGAAGGCCGTCTGCATCTGGTCGAGGTACTTGGAGAAGTCGATGTCCTGCAACCATGGGTGATTAGCGGCCTTTCGTAAGACGCCCTCACTAGACCGCGCAAAATCTGGAATGTTACCAATCAACGTGGTCACCTGTGAGACTAGCCGGGGAACCACCCAGGCAGCGCCGTACCCGATGACGGCAATCAGTAAGACAAACACCAAAGCGACCGCTGCGGTGCGGTTAAAGTGGAACCGGCCCCAACGAACCCTTTCCAGTAGGCGGACGATGGGGTTCAGCAGGTAAAACAGGATGCCAGACAGCAGTAACGGGGTGAACACGGTCGACAGGAACACGCCGATTGGCGAAAACAGGAAACTGATTTGGGTACAGACCCAGATTAAGGTCGCCACAATCAGGAGCTCCAGCGACCAAAAGACCAACCGAGAACTAGATAGCCATTTCAAAGCGAACGCTCCCTTCTTTTAGAAAAAAAGGAGCCAGCCACGAATGGACTCGCTCCTGTGTGGTGCGGAAGACAACTCTTACTGGTCCGCTACGGCTGGCCTAATGGTCCCGTCGTAACAGCTCTTGGTAACGTTGATACCAGAGATCAACGTACGCCTGCGAGAAAGGGCCTTTCTGATGATTGATCCAATCGACCAGTGTCAAGACGTTGGCCTTTAAAATCTGATCGGTCTCCTCACCATAATGCCACCGCTGGCTAAAGTCTTCGTACTCATCAACGTCGAGTAGTCGCTTTTCGCCATCGGGAAACACCTTCACGTCGAGGTCGTAGTCGATGTACTTCAACGCCTCTTTGTCCAAAACATAGGGGGATGCCAAGTTGCAATAATATGACACCCCGTTGTCCCGAATCATCGCCACGATGTTAAACCAATAATGCTTGTGAAAATAAACGATGGCGGGTTCTCGAGTCACCCACCGGCGCCCATCGTCTTCAGTGACCAAGGTATGGTCGTTGACGCCGATAAGGGCGTTTTCGCTTGTTTTGAGTACCATGGTGTCGCGCCAAGTTCGATGCAAACTTCCATCATGCTTGTAGCTTTTGATCGTAATGAAGTCGCCTTCCTTAGGTCCTCTAGCTTCGCGCGTCATGTCTAAACCCTACTTTCTAAGTAACGGGTAACTATGAAAAATTCACTCAATATTATACCAGATTCGCCTATATTAATGAATACTTTTCCCGGAATCTCGGCAAAACGCCTTGGGTTTCTGGTAGGCAACGGGTAAACTAGAAAGAAAACTGAGGTGATTAAAATGGCACAAGCATCCCTAGCAAGTTTTGAACCCATGATTCCCCAAGTCGCAGAACTTTTAGCCGACGACGCGACTTTGCAGGCCTTTTTCAACGCCCTGACCCCGGGGTACCAACGCGAGTGGGCCCGGTTCATCTTCGGCGCCAAGGCCGAGGCCACCAAGCAGCGCCACGTGGCGGTCATGCGCGAAGTCTTCCAGGCGGGTTATAAATCCAAACGGGCATATGACAGTCGACCGAAGGATTAACCCCGATTTCCGTTGCAGTCTGTCCGGTTCCTTCCGGGCAACCTGGGCTTACGCTGTGGGCACGCCTTTCAAGCCCATTCACAACCCGAATGGTCTCGAAAAGCGGCCTTCCTGTAGGCCGGCCAGAGACACCGGCCAACAGGAACGACACAGCAACGCCCAAAGCCCTCCCGGAACCTAACCTGGTGGCACCAATCATCCGATGAGTAGTTTCAGATTCCCTTAAATTCACAACAAATAGCACTTGTTCCCAACTATGAGGGACAAGTGCTATTCATGTTTGACGAAAACCATCACGCCGTTCTGTTGGCTTCCTTTTCCCCGCAGTGGGCACGACGGGGAAAAAACGCCGACGCCACTCTACTAAACTGATGGATTCAATTAAATAACTATACTCGGTTAATGCCACGCGCAATTATGACCACTAACTTATCCAACCTAGTGTGACATGCTATTCTCTCGTACCCGGGAGCGGTCTAGCTTTTAACCAAGCTACATTCCGTTCATAGTGACAGGCAGAGTACAATCACATCACTATCACAACGACTAAATTAGCCAATTTAAACGACATTATCTCTGTTTCCCCCTTAAACAGTCAAACAGAAGCAGATTCAACTAGCAACGTTGCCACCCACTCCCACATCAGCGAAGTGGAGCCGGTTTGAGCCACCGTGGTGTCGTTAGCCTTGGCCGGCGTCTTTGGGCGGCCTAGGCTAAGGCCGAGTTCTCGAGACAAGTGGTCTACTTGGCTTGAGAATCGTGCCCACTACGGTGGCTCGGTGCCGGCGCAACGCAGCGACCAGCAACGACCAGTTGAAGCAGAGTCAACTAGCAACGTTGCCACCCATTCCTCTATCAGCGAAGTGAAGCCGGTTTAGCCACCGTGGTGTCGTTAGCCTTGGCCGGCGTCTTCGGGCGGCCTAGGCTAAGGCCGAGTTCTCGAGATAAGTGGTCTACTTGGCTTGAGAATCGTGCCCACTACGGTGGCTCGGTGCCGGCGCAACGTAGCGGCCAACAACGACCAACCGCGGCAAATGCCGCAAAAAGGGCACCCACCAACTGGCAGGTGCCCATGACAGACACGTTAATTGAGTTGCCCGGCTTCCAACAGGTTCCAAATCTGAATGGCAGGTGTTTGTGACAACTGGTTGGCCCGGTAGTAGTTACTCAGGAGCACCACGCCGTCCTGACCGTCCCGGCTCAATAACGCCGTGGCTTCGTACCCGTAGGCTAGCCCGTGGACCCGAATATAGTTGCCCTGGTTGTACACGCCACCGCCGTAGCCGGAGGTACTCCCCGGTACCAGTAGTGTATTCACGTCAGCCTTGGGGTAGAGCTTGCCCTGCAGCATGTTACGCTCGCCCGTGTACAGATCTTTGGCGGACATGTACACCTGACCGGTCCCGAACTGGTAGTACATCGACGCCTTGGATTCGAAGTAGCGTGACGCGTAGTTCGGTACCACGCTAGTCACATCGTTGTTCTGGTAGCCGCGGGTATAGTCACTTTCCTTGCCCATGTTAAAGACGAACCCGCTGTGCTGCAACTTCCAAGGCTGTAAGATATTCTCCGTAAAGTATTGGCGATAGCTCTGGCCCGTGACCTCCTGAATGATGCCCGCCAACAACATGAAGTTGACCGGCGAGTAGTCCCAGCGGCCAATCCGCGCCGGCTGACTGATAACGTGCTTCAAGACGAACTTAATCATCCCGTTCTCCGAACTCAGGCTGTTGGGAAAGGCCACCAGTGTCAGGCCGCTCTTCATGTCGAGCATGTCCCGTAAGGTAATCTGTGACGCCCCCGCGATTTGCGGGTAGTACTTCGCCAGATTGTCGGTCAGTGCCAGCTTGCGCTCCGATGCCAGCTTCATAATCAGCCCCGCCGTAAAGGATTTTTGGACCGACGCCAGCTGATAAACGCTGTTGGCATTGTTCTTCCGCTGCAAGGTCGCGTCCGCGTAGCCGAACCCCTGTTGATAGACGGGCTTACCGTTCCGGACCACGTAGGCCGTCCCCACGAACCGGTTGGCCTGAAGGATGGCATCAATTTTTCGCGTCGCCGCCGTATTTTCAATGACGGTCGTTTTCTTCCGCGGCGCTTTCACCTTAGGCTTCACCTGACTAACGACCGAACTGCTGCTAGACGAAACGGCCTTGAGTGGCTCACTATCCGCGGTCTGATCCGTGAACCAGTAAGCCAGACCGGCACCCATCCCCAGTGCCAGAACCAGCGCTAACGCAAAGATCCCCAATTTCTTTTTCACTTTAGACTCCCCCTGTCCTTACCCCTGATACAAAAAGCTACTCGTTCGGCGCCGTCTCCGTCAACCAATGGTCGATGTCGTCTAGGCCAAAGCCCTTGCGATAAAGGGCCTGCTTGGTCTTGTACCGCCGTTCCGTTGCCCCCAACGTGCGGTACCGGTGCCAGAGTTTCTCACCCTGCTTGGCCAACAAGTCCGCCTGTTGGTCCACATCCGGTGTCAGGTCGAGGCTTGCCACTAACTTGGTGGCCTCGTCACTGGCAAATCCCCGGGTAATCAATCCCTGACGAATTTTCTGCCCCTGCGTGTGAAACGCCTGCCGTTGATACCGCTTGGCCAACTTCTGGGCGACCGCCGTCCCCACGGCCAGTCGTTCCTCAGCGGTATAGAGTTGCAGGGCATCCTCGATAGGGTGTTCGGTCACGCCCTTTTGGCGCAAATGCTGGGCAATGACTCGGGGTCCCTTATCCCCCGTCCGCATCATGGTCCGCACGTAACTCGCGGCGTAATGCCGGTCATCGACCAGGTTCAACGCCTGAAGCCGTTCAATCGTGGCATCGATGGTCGCCGGTGGAATCTCCAGTCCCGCCAGCTTGGTGCGGACCTCCTTCTCGGTCCGGAGCTGTTGCGACAGATAGTCCAGCGCCCGGTTATAGGCCTGGGCAATATCGTCGGCGTCACTCAACTGTTCCTCTAATTGCTTGTCGATTTCCATCCCCTTAAAGAGCCGGAAATCGATCAGCACACTTTCACTGACTGGAAAGGCGTAATGGCCGTCAACGTAGACGTTATAACGACCCGCCCGTTTCTGCGCTTGAATCATGGTGATTACGGCCATGTTTATCCTCCTTTTTGTTTCAGTCCCATTTTACCAGTTTCCACCCCTGAGGGTCCGCTGATTACCCACATTAGTTAAGCCATTACCTTTTCGCTAGGAACAGGTTTCGCCACCGGAACCGTTCCTAGCCACGACTCCCCGAGCCTGCTATAATTAATGGCAATCATTACCATTCCAAGGAGGAATCGTCATGCTCACTGCTCACGTCGTCTTCGCCACCATCACCGGCAACAACGAAGACGTTGCCGATATCGTTACCGAAAAGCTCGAGGACCTGGGGTGCCAGGTCACCGAGACCGAAATCTCCCAGACCGACGCGACGGACTTTCACCACGCCGACATCTGTGTGGTCTGCCCCTACACCTACGATGAGGGGTCACTGCCCGAAGAAGGCCTCGACTTCTTCGAAGACTTACCTGACGTTGATTTAACTGGCAAAGTCTCCGGGGTCGCCGGTTCCGGCGATACCTTTTACGGCGAATATTATAACACCTCCGTCGATAAGTTTACCGCGGCCTTCGCCCAGGCTGGGGCCACGGTCGGCGCCCCTAGCGTTAAGATCAACTTGGAGCCCGACCAGGCGGCCATCACCGAGCTTGACGCCTTCGCCGAACAGCTGGTGACCACGGCCAAGTCACTTAACAAATAGCCTGCCCCCCCTTAGTTCCGTAACCGTGGGAGCTAAAAAAAGGAAATGGACCCGAATTTTATTCGCGGGGCCATTTCCTTTTCATTTACTCTAAATCGGTTGAATCGCCGTGCGTTTTCTTCCGCCGGCGCCGCAGAATCGACGGGATACCCGCCTGTTCCTCCGCGGGGCCATCGACCAGTTCCTGAACGGCGGCGTTCAAGACCGCCCCGAACATCAGAATCAACGCCGTGAAGTCTAACCAGAACATCAACACGATGAAGGTCCCAATCGTCTTATAACTATCGATGTTATGGGCGAAATACTTCAGATACAGCGAGAAGGCCTGCGATAGGAGCAGCCAGCCGACCGTCGCCGTTAACGCGCCGGGCCAGACGAACCGCCACTTGAGCCGGGCGTTGGGCACGAAGAAAAACAGAATCATTAGGATAAAGAACGTGACCACGAAAGTCACCGGCCACTTCAACGCATTCACGTAGGATAACAGTTGCGTTGGCAGGTGCAGAATCGGCGTGAGTTGTTCAATGATGACCTGGCTAAAACTGAAAACCAGCATCAAGACAAACACCACGGCAATCAGAGCGACCATCCAGAAGAAGGCCGCGATACGGTTGACCATCGCATTTTGATTGCGGGCCACGCCGTACGCCCGGTTGACCGTGCGCTGAAAGGCCGCAACCGCCCGGGATGAGGACCACAGGGCCACGATGACCCCGATGGATAAGACGCCCCCACTCTGACCGTTCAAGAACGAATGGATGATGGGCTTGAGCATCTGATAAATACTAGTCGGTACGATGGGTTCAATCCCCGTCATCACCGTGTCAGTATCCAGATTGAAGTAGGGCAACATACTCCCCACTACCAGTAGCGCTGGAAATAACGACAACAGGATATAGTAGGCCAAGACCACGGCCGAATCCGACACGTTGGCCATCTTATAGTGCTTCATGATGGTCGTAATAATTCGTTGGAGCTGTTGCCCCCGCTTACGCCATGGTCCCACGGTCGCCGCCCCCTCTTTGTCTAGAATGAGCCGTAGTCTTCCGCAAACTTCAACGTCCCAATCATTTTTTCAAGTGTCTTACGACTGAACCGAACCCGCTTGGCCTGCCGGAAGGCCTCGATAAAGGTCGCCAGGTCCTTATAGTTCCCGACCGCCGTACAGTTATAGGCGTCATTGGGGTTCAGCTTGGTCTTATTGCCGACCACCAATGAGTTGCTGTGGTCGTAACGGTCGTAGTAGTTGTAGTAGACCAACGGTTTTACGAAGTCGATGATGCGATCGCTCTTGTTCTCCAGTTGCTTATGCATGGTGATTTCACTATTGATGTACCGCACCAGCAATTTGGAGGAGAGTTCCGCCTGCGTTGCGGGGTTACTAATACCCGTATGCAACGTAATAGACCGCTTATCGCGTCCCTCCTGCTCCAGGCTCATGGTATAGCCCTGGGTCAGGGATTCATTTTCCTCAGACAGGTTAGGTAAGAAGAACCGGTCCAGTTGGCTAGTCAGGGCCTTGACTGGGTCGTTCTCCTTCTTCTTGGGTAAGTTGACCGCCGTAAAATCGGCCAGGTTGGATGAAAACAGTTCATCGGAGAGGTCATGAAAGACCATCCCCCGCCAATACTTACTCTCCACGTTAATCACGCCAAACGACGTGACCAACAAGTTATCGATCTGCATCACCCGCCAGGAATCCCCATCATTCATCTCCTGGGTGACCGGATTCTTCACCTTGTTGGCGAAGTGCACGTTGCGTAAAATCTTATAATCAAAGCGTTCGTTGTGCTTCGACGCTGTTTGGTGAATGTCGCGCATGATTTCCGACAGTTGCTCGGTCGTTTTAATCTCGGCGCGGTCATATGCCGTTTCAGCCATTGCTATTTGCCCCCATTGATTTTTTCCTGAATCGCCTTCAGGATGTAGTCGGCCGCGTGCCCATCCCCGTATGGGTTCTTGGCATCAGCCATCTTTTGGTAAGCTGCCTGATCATCTAACAACGTCTCCAGAGCGGTCGTGACCCGTTGCGGGTCGGTCCCCACCAGCTTCAACGTCCCACTGGTGACGCCTTCCGGTCGTTCCGTGGTATCGCGTAGAACCAGCACCGGCTTATTCAGTGATGGCGCCTCTTCTTGGACCCCACCGGAATCGGTCATGATCAGGTAGCTCCGAGCTGCGAGGTTGTGGAAATCAACCACGTCGAGCGGATCGATCAGGTGAATCCGAGGATTGCCGTCGAGTTCCGCGTGGGCCACTTCTTGAACCGCCGGACTCAGATGGACCGGATAGATGACCTCAACGTCGGGCCGCGCGTCAACGACCTGCCGAATCGCGTGCAAGACCGCGTGCATCGGCGCACCCTGGTTCTCCCGGCGGTGCATGGTCACCAGGACCAACCGGTGGCCGTCCTGGACCTGGTCTAAGACTGCGTGGTGGTAATCAGCGTCAACCGTCTGCTTCAAGGCGTCGATGGCCGTGTTCCCGGTGACGAAGATGTCATCATCGGGGTGGGCCTGCTTCAGCAGGTTCTGGCGCGACAGCTCAGTCGGCGCGAAGTACAGGTCACTCAAGATGTCGGTCAGTTGCCGATTCATCTCTTCAGGATACGGTGAATACTTGTTCCAGGTCCGCAGGCCGGCCTCGACGTGACCCAGTAACGTCTGGTGGTAAAAGGCGCTCACGCTAGCCGCAAAGGTCGTGGTGGTGTCCCCGTGGACCAAGACGATATCGGGTTGAACCTCGCTTAAGACGCTGTCCAAGTGTTCCAGGACCCGGGTGGTGATGCCACTCAGAGTCTGCTTAGGCCGCATGATGTTCAGGTCATAATCTGGTTTGATTTTAAAGATTTCTAGGACTTGGTCCAGCATCTCCCGGTGTTGCGCGGTGACCACCGTGACCGGCGTAAACTCGGCCGGCCGTTGTTGCATCGCCAAAATGATGGGTGCCATCTTGATGGCCTCGGGCCGGGTGCCAAAGACCGTCATGACTTTAATTGGTTTTTTCATAATTACCTCCAACTTCAACTTTCTGACCCGCCCGCGATCCGAACCTTCGAAGGCCCGGGTCGCGGGCGTATTTAAGGTCAATTATAGCAGATACGTTCCCAACTTAAACGTTTGGTCAGCGATTCTTCCGAAATGTGCTAGACTTGTGACGAATCGGCAAATTATCCCCCTATTTCGCGGTTCGGCCGTTTCGAACAAGACCTCTCCTGTTACCGAATTGTCATGGCCATTCACTAGGAAATGCTGTAAAATTGTGTATGTTGTGTGAAAGGAATGTCTACATGAAAAAGATTAGTTTAGTCGTTCCTTGCTATAACGAGGAGGAGTCAATTCCACTGTTTTTCCAAACCGTTAGCAAGGTGATCGACACTATGAATACACCGACGCCAACCGTTGTTCCCGAATACGTCTTCGTTGACGACGGCTCGTCGGATAACACCCTAACGGAAATGAAGCAACTCAACCACGACCACCCAGACACGGTCCACTTCCGGTCCTTCTCCCGTAACTTCGGGAAAGAATCCGCGTTAGCCGCTGGTCTGCAGGCCGCCACCGGGGATTATGTGGCGGTCATGGACGTAGACCTGCAAGATCCACCCGAGCTACTTCCAAAGATGTTCGCATTGATTGAAAACGATGGTTACGACTGTGTCGGGACCATCCAGAAGGAACGCCGCGGGCAAAGCAAGTTGCGGGCCTTCCTGTCCGCCAGCTTCTACAACGTCATCAACCACATCTCCGAGGTGCGCATCGAACCCAACGCCCGGGACTACCGGTTAATGACCCGTCAGTTCGTGGACACGGTCCTCTCGTTGCCCGAGTTCAACCGGTTCTCCAAGGGCATCTTCAGCTGGGTCGGCTTTAAGACCACCTACCTGACCTACGAGAGCCAGCCCCGAGCTGCCGGCACCACCCACTGGAATCTACGGCAGCTCTTCGCCTACTCGATCGAAGGCATCATTGATTTCTCCAACGCCCCGTTGCGCCTAGCGACCTGGGTCGGGAGCATCTCGTTTATCTTGTCGATCATCGGATTGATTTTTGTCATCGTCCGCGCGTTAACCGTCGGTGGCGCCGTCGCCGGCTGGCCGTCCCTGGTGGTCATCATGCTTTTGATTGGCGGCATCCAACTCTTCTGTCTGGGCATCCTGGGACAGTACATCAACAAGATTTACCTAGAGACCAAGCACCGGCCCAAGTATATCATTCGCGAAGAAAAGTAAGTCAACGCCTCCTCAGTATCTGGGAGAGGCGTTTTTTCGTGTCTTGGTACCACTTATCTCCGGAAACCGAACGCCTAAGTTTTCCCAAAACGCAAAAAAAGACCGGCACGTGGCCAGTCCCTCAATAAATTTAAGAATTAGTGAAAAATCGCATTCATCAGGAGTACCATCAGCAGTCCCACCACGGAGATAACCGTTTCCAGCGTGGTCCAGACCTTGAAGGTATCCTTAACACTCAAGTCGAAGTACTCGGAGAACATCCAGAAACCAGCATCGTTCACGTGTGATGCGGCTAAGGAACCGGCACCAATGGCCAGGGCAATCATGACCGGATCAGCACCTAGCGTGTGCATCAGCGGCGTAATCAGCCCGGCGGCCGTCATCCCGGAAACCGTGGCGGACCCCAGGGAGACCCGCAGAATCACGGTAATCAACCATGCCAACAGGATTGGGGAGAACTTGGAGTGCATCATCAAGTCCTGCACAGCCTTCCCAACCCCACCGTCAATCAGGACTTGCTTGAAGGCGGACCCACAGGCGATAACCATCAGTAACATGGCAATCGACTTGATGGCGTCTTCCAGCGTCCCACTGATTTCCTTCATGGTCCGCTTCCGGTGAATCCCCATAGACCAGATGGCGAAGAGTAACGCGATGACCATGGCGATAACCGGGTTCCCGACCATCGTGATCACAGCGTCTAAGCCATGCGGGTTCTTGGGCGCAGTCCCGCCGTTGGCGACCATCTGGTAAACCGTGGCGATGGCCATGAAGATTACGGGGAACAGGGAGGTCAAGACGGACATCCCAAAACCAGGTGTGGCGTTCAAATCGAATTCCTTAACTTCCCCGAAGGCAGGTAAAGACTTCTTGACCACAAACAGGTCCGGGTTGAACCGCCGGATGACCCGCGTCCAGATAGGACCAGCGACGATCACACAAGGAATCGCCACGACAATCCCAATCAAGAGCATCTCACCCACGTTGGCCCCTAACGCCGTTGCAACGGCGGTTGGTGACGGTTGTGGTGGCAAGAAACCCTGCGTCGCGGACAGGGCCGCGGCCATCGATATCCCCAGATAGAGGAATGGCACGTCGGCTTCCAGCGCAACCGCAAAGACGATTGGCGTGACCAGAACTAACCCAACTTCGAACAGCAGGGAAATCCCAATCATGAAGGACGCAATCACAATGGCAACCTGTAACCGCTTTTTACCGAAAACGTTAATTAACGTCCGGGCGATCCGGTAGGAGCCACCTGCGTCGGAGACTAACCGCCCAATCATCGCACCGAACCCAAAGACGATAATCAGCTCGCCCATTGAGCTGCCGATCCCGTTTTTAATGGAGTCAGCAATGTTGGCTGGGTTCATCCCCAGGCCAAGTGCGACTAAGATTGATGTGGCGATTAAGGAAACAAAGGTATTCAACTTTACCCGAATGATTAAGAAGAGTAACAGTAAAATACCCAATAACAAAATCACGAACTGCATATCTTTTCTCTCTTTTCTTATGCTCGATTCTGATAAAACCGACCTGCCGTAGTCGATTCCGATCACTTCGCATAAGAACCATTGTATGAAACTTTTTTTCGAGATTCAAGTGTCCAATTGAATATAATTTTCAAATAAATTATGAAAACGCCATGAAAACGTTACCGCACAATCATTACCGAGACCGGAGAATATTTTGCCATGTAGGCCGCTTGACTCCCAAAATACTTCCGAACGCCCGACTTGGATAACGACCCCACGACCAATAAGTCTGGGTCAACAGCCGGAATAATTGACTTCACGATGGTCTCACCGGGGTCCCCTTCACCAATCACGATTTTGACCTGGCTTAACCCGACGCGTTCGGCCAAATCCTGGTAGCGTTGCAGATGCTTATAGAGGTCTTCGCGTTGACCATGCACGTAATCCTTACTCAGGGCCTGATAGATGTTCATGTTATCAGACTCCAAGATGGAACAAATCACCAGTTCAGCATTATCCGTCTTGGCCCGGTTCATTGCGTACCGGAAGGCCAGTTGGGCGTCCGGCGAATCATCGACCCCGACTAAGATACGCTTGAACTTCTTCGGATCCATTGACTTCGCATTTTCCATAATATCCGTTCCTCCTCGAGATGTCCTAAGTAACCGTCTTCATTATACAGGAAACTTCCTGAAAATTAAAAATCAACCGCCACTTCTTACCGGTCATCACCATTTTATTGGGAGAATCCATCAGCCTTCAACTATGTTATACTGAGCGTCCATCTCATAAAAGGAGGTCACACCCATGTTCTTAGCACCTTTATTCGAATGCGACGTTCCAGCTGCCCGCTAGTCAGCGGTGCAAGTCCGCTGAGCTTAGATAAGCCATTCTAAAAAGCTAGCGGAGGAATTCTCATGAAATCTAAAAAAGTTATCGGCGCTCTGTTACTCAGTCTGGCTGCCAGTATCTGGGGCGGCATGTTCGTGGTCGTTAAGTCCGTGGTCACCACCATCCCCCCAATACAATTGGTCTGGTTGCGCTACCTGGTCGCCGTAATCGTGTTGTTTGGTGTGACCCGGGTCAAGCGCATCACCTGGCATTGGGACAAACGAAACCTGGGATTGATCGTGTTGATTGGTCTCATCGGTGACACCCTGTCCATTGTGACCCAGGAGACCGGGACCTGGTTGGCCTCGGCCCAACTGGGGTCGGTCATCACCACGGCCACCCCAGCCTTCATGGTCCTGTTCGCCTGGCCCTTGTTACACGAACGGCCCCACCAAGGCGACGTCTGGAGCCTAGTCTTGGCCACGGCCGGCGTCCTAGTCATCGTAGGGACCCAGTTTAGCGGTCGCCACGTGCTCCTTGGCGCCGTCCTATTGTTCATCGCCGGGCTGACCTGGGCCCTGATGTCGGTCTTGGTCCGGCTAATTGCGGCCGACTATGACACCTTACAAGTCACCTTGTTAGCGGCCGGGGTCGCGGTAGTTGCCCTGACACCCATCGTGGGGTGCCAGTTACCGGTCCTTACCGCTATCAACTGGCTCGACCCACAATTACTCGGCAGTATCTTTTACCTGGGCGCCATCTCCACGGCGCTCGCGTTCGTGCTCTGGAATCAGGGACTGCGCTTGATGCAGAGCCCCCTCGCCGGGTTGTTTTTCCTGTTTCAGCCCGTCGTCGGGGCCCTCTTGGGCTGGCTTTGCCTGGGGGAAACCATCTCCTGGAGCTTCGCCTGGGGGACCGCTCTGATTTTCGGCGGCATGTGGGTCGCCATTCGTTTCACTAAAAATCATTAAATCCAAAAGTGTTCGTGGCCCCCGGCCGCGAACGCTTTTTCGTTATTGCGTGAATATTTTAGCCAAAATCATTTCTTCAATTATAACATCGCTAATAAAGGCGAAAGATAAACCGTTTTACGTTTGAAATGGTCGTTTTTAGCCCTTTACAGCCCCGCCATAATCCCGTAAACTAATAAGAAATCTCTGGAGGCTATTCTTGTGAAAAACGTCTATTTTGACCACGATGGTAACGTCGATGATTTGGTATCCCTGCTCCTATTGTTGCAAGCACCCGACATCAACCTGCTGGGGGTCGGGGTGATCGACGCCGACGGTTACGTTAAGCCGGCGGTCGCCGCTTCACGTAAGATCATCGATCACTTCAACCAACACGGTCACACCCTAAGCGTCGCCGCCTCCAATTCACGGGCCGTTCACCAGTTTCCAAATGCCTGGCGACTCTCTTCGTTCTCATTCAACGCTATGCCCCTCTTGAATCGCCGGGCCACCATCACCACACCGCTGGCAGCCCAACCCGCGCACCTAGACATGGTCGAAAAGATTCGCCAAGCGGACGGTCACACAACGTTAGTGATGACCGGGCCCTTGACCGACCTGGCACGGGCTCTGGCCGTGGCCCCAGACATCGCCGCACGGATTGAAAAACTCTACTGGATGGGCGGCACCATGAGTACCCGGGGGAACGTCGGTACACCGGGCCACGACGGCACCGCCGAGTGGAACGCTTACTGGGACCCCGAGGCCGTGCACACGGTCTTCCACGCCGGCTTAAACATCGAGATGATTGGCCTTGAGAGCACCGATGAACTGCCGTTGACCGACCAGCTTCGCCAACACTGGGCCCAAATGGTCGGCTACCCAGCCATCGACCTGATTGGTCAGGGCTACGCGTTGGTCCTCTCCTACGAGGCCGACTCGACCTATTACCTCTGGGACGTCCTGACCACCATGACCAGCCTTTTCCCAGACCTGGTCAGCACGAAGCCCATCACCGGCGACGTGTTGATCACCGGAGCGGGTGCCGGACGGACCTATCCCACGCCCGATGGTCAGCCCATCACCCTAGTCACCAAGGCCGACGCCCAGCGCTTCTTCCAGCTGGTCGATCAGTTGGCCCAATCAGCGACTTACCAAGCCTAAAGACAATCAAACCGGTTCACCTCTTTCGGGGTGGACCGGTTTTTGGTCTAGCTAAACCTTCTATTATATATTGTGATAAAAATCACCATTTTTATGTCGCCATAATTTACGACTGCCCTACTTGGCATTAGCGGGCAGCTTCTCGTTGGTAATAGCTTCGATATCCGACTTCGCGATTTGAGCCCGGTGCTTCTTGAGCCGTTGATAATCGGTTTTGTTGGTAATGAACCCACTCTCAACTAGGCTGTAGTCGATTCCACGGCGACGTAAAACGTTGCAGTTGCGCAGATTGGTCCGGTAGCTGTAGCCCATGTAGGCCCGGTTAAGGCCCACATACTTCTTGATGACCTTCGCCAACCGTCTGTCGCGGGCCGTGGGGTGGCGTTTCGAGATGATGACGTGCCCCCCGTGACCACTGGGTGCGTCCAGGTGAAACATGATGACCGTGGTGTGCTTGTTGATCTTGTACGACCCCTGGTGGCGCTGAAGCGTATCGGTGACCAGGTTACGTTTGGGATTATAAAAGGTGATGGTGCTGTGCTGAACCTGCTTAGCGTATTTCTTCAGCTCGGGCAGAAAAATCTTTCGGAGCGCGGTGGCCTCGGTGGTCCCGTTGCCCCGGGCACCGGCATCACCGGCTCCGTGACCCATGACCAAGAGATAGTGGTGCTTGGCCGGGGTCGTTTTTTTGACCGTTGCCGTTTTGCTAACTGCTTGAGCGGGTACCGTTGTGGCCAGACCACCAATGAGGGGTAGGACTAGAGCCAAGACGGCGAGCCCGTGTTGCCATTTTCTAAACATCATGTGTTTCCTCCAATGGAATATCGTAGACCCAAGGTTTATGTAAGGTAAAAATTATCAGGTCTCTTAACCATCATAACGCGATTATTGAGGGAAACAAGAAACTTTTCTGTTCTGCATTAAATCAACCCATGAACGATATTCCAGGCTGATTGTCGACGTTATAGTCCAACTTTCCATCACAAAAAACCGCGTGTGACCCCAAGAAGCGGGTTACACGCGGTTGCACTTACGGTTGTTGCGATTGCTGCCGACACAGTCGCGCTAAGCGTTCGGCGTCGGCCAACCTTAAATCATCAATCTGAATGTGGCCCCAAATCAAATCAGTCACCACGCGGACGGGCACCCCCGCGCGCCGGGCCAAGACATAGGGGTCATCCCCCAAGTGGGCCAGCGTCCATTCAACCCGTTCTCTCATCTCCATGGCGAGCACCCCCATCATAAGATACCGCAACCATAGCATAGATTACCCCCTAAGGCATAGACCAATCGTTCGTTAGGTCACCCAGCGTGGGTAGCCCTGGGTCAGGCAACGCAGGATTTTCACAAAATCAGGCCAAAATTGACCCGAACGAAGGCCGTTGATTGTTTCTTTTTTGATCCGAGCTAAACTTTGAGGCAACATCAAGTATCTATCCAGATTGGGGGAATCAGCATGCAGCGCGTCTTCAGCTTGGGCGCCCTATTAGTGGCCGTTTTAGGTCTAGCTGGCTGTGCCAAGACCACCTCACCAGCCAAGGCCACTCAGCGCCAAACGACCGTGACCAAATCGACCACCCAAGCCATTTCACTCACCAATTATCGTCACCTTGAATTAGGTGCGACCAAGGGCGGTGCAGCCGAAAAGACCGTCAAGGCCCTCTTCGGCAAGCCCCATCAAACGACCACCACAACCATTCCAGGGGTCAAATCGCCGGCGACCCAGATCAGTTGGACCAACGTGGACCGCTCACTACGGGGAGCGACCGTCACCATCACCTTCCTGGATGGTCGGGCGGTGGGCAAGTCCTACGCTCACGCCAAGATTGGCCGCCCGATTTCCACGCAAAACTATGACGCCATAAAAATCGGCATGAGTCCGGCTAACGTCCGTAAGAAACTTGGCCATCCCACTGGCGAAACGGTTTTAAGTTACGGCGCTCCCGGTAGCCAGGTTCTGACGTACAGCGACGGTCAGGCCAAGGTCACCTTCACGTTCGGCAACGATGCCCTGTTATCCAAGACCAAGACTGCCCAGTCTTAAATCCCAAAAAATCGTTCGATACCCCCTAACGGATGATATCGAACGATTCAAATGAATAAATATTGACCCCACCCGGGCTCGAACCGGGATCAGCCGCTTAGGAGGCGGGTGCCCTATCCAGTTGTGCTATGGGGCCATAAAAGTAATCCATGATTTATTCTGCCATGGATTATTTTATTTGTAAAGACGAATTAATCGTTACGGGCGTCACGGTCGCGCCACTTCTTGCGCATGCCCTTGTTCTTGGAGTGCCGATTCTTATGCTTCTTGTTCTTGGGCTTCGGCGTGTTCTGCGTCGCGGCCGCTGCTTGCGTCTTCGTGACCGCTGCTGCTTTAGCCGCGGCCGGCTTCGTTCCTGCGACCGGTGCCGTCCCTACCTGAGTAGCCTTAGTCGGTGCCGTTGCAGGCGTACCTGGTTCGGCCGTTGCCGCCGGCTTGACCGCAACCGGCCGTTCGGTGGTCAGGGCCTTTCCCTGGAAGTAGACCGGGGTAAAGGTGTAGTCGGTCTCCTTCAGCAGCTTCTTCAGGTTCCGCAGGTCGTGGTCGTCGCCTAAACTGATGACCTGACCTGGTTCCCCCATCCGACCGGTCCGACCAACCCGGTGAACGTATTCGTTCACACTCTGGGGCAGGTCATAGTTAATGACGGCGGGTAACTTAGGAATATCCAAGCCCCGCGCGGCCACATCGGTGGTCAACAGGAGCTTGATGCGCCCCTGACGAAAGTCCTGGAGGGCCTTCTCACGTTGAACCTGGCGTAGGTCACTGGTCAGACTGGCCGCCGAGACGTGGTCGTGGTAGAACTTGGTTGCCGTATGGCGTAAGGTGTTGGACTGCTTGAAGAAGACCAGTGCGCGGAAGTTCGGCAACGCCGTCAGCCGCTTCAACATCTGGTCGCGCTTGCCCATCCCCACCTCGAGCAGGCCGTGGCGCACCTGTCCCTGGGTGTTGTCCTGGTCACGCACGTCAATTCGGGTGACTTCCTGGCCGAACCACTTGTCGAGTTCGTGCAAGATGGCCGTGTCGGTCGCGGAGAAGAAGCCTAACTGGACATCGGCTGGTGCCGCTTGGGCCACGGCCCGCACCGTTTCCAAGGTCTCCCCCGTCAACAGGTCATCCGCTTCATCCACGATGATCAGTGAGACCAGGTGGACCTTCAGCTTCTTGTCCTGAATCATGTTCAGGAGCCGGCCCGGCGTTGCCACGATGACTTCGGGCCGCTTTTTCAGACGCTCGGTCTGGCGCTTGACGTTGGCGCCACCGGTCAGGGCCACGACCTTTAAGTCGAGGAGCTTGGCCCAGTCACGCATCACCCGGCTGGTCTGAATCGCCAGTTCCTGGGAGGGTTCTAACACCAAAAGCTGCGTTCCATCACCGGGCAACAAGTTCGCTAAGGCGGGTAACGTGAAGGCCACGGTCTTCCCAGAGCCGGTCGGGGCGAGGCCCAAGACGTTCTGGTCACCCGCTAAGGGGCCGTAGACCGCGGATTGAATGGCCGTTGGGGCGTCATACCCCAGGGCCTTAAAGTGTGCTTGATACTGTTCTAACATAGTTTTCCTCTTTTTTTAGTCGTTTTCGTCGGCTGGAAAACGCAGGTTGGCCGTTACGCGTAAGGCGTACAGCACCTGGTTGACCTGTTGACTCCAGCGTAACCAACGCCGGTAGTCGCCCACGTTTTGGGGGTCGTCAGGATCTTGGAGGACCCGGGCAAAGTCCAGGACTTCGGGGAGCATCGGGTTCTCGAGGGCCGGTTGGGTCAGGTCCGTGACCTGGCCGTCAGCGGCGACGTGATGGACCTGCGTCAACTCACCGGCACTGTCCATACTCAAGGTTTCCTTCAGCCCGTAGATTTCGGACCAGCTGTACGAGTTACTGGTCTTCCCAAAGCTAACGGTCACGTCGAAGTCCCCGTAGCACAGGACCGCTAAGCCCTTGCCATCGGCGCCGGTCGCAATCAGGGTCGGGAAGTAGTTCACGTCAGCGGGTTGGCCGAATAGGGCCACGGCCAGGTAAATGGGATAGACCCCTAAGTCCTGTAGCGCCCCACCGGAGAATTCCTTGGTGAAGACGTTCGGCCGTTCACCAGCGAGCACCTGGTCATACCGTGACGAATACTTCATGTAGGTCAGGCTTGCCCCTTGGAGCGTTGGCAAGTCCCCCACGGCCTGTTGCAGCGCGTGGAAGTTCGGCGTGTGCACGTTACGTGCCGCTTCAAACAACCGTACGTTGGGATGCTTGGCCAGGGCGGCCATCACCGCCGCCATCTCATCTTGGTTGCTGACGGCGGGCTTCTCAACGATGACCGAGACGTCCTGTTGAATCGCGGTCATGACCTGGTCAAAGTGCAAGCTATTGGGCGACGCCAAGTACACGACGTCCAAGTTCCCCGATTGCAGCATCTCCGCGTAGTCCGTGTAGCTGGCTAACGCGTGGTTCTTGTCCGCAAAGGCCTGCGCCGTTTCCGCGTGCCGTGAGTACACCGCGGCGAGTTCATACTGCTTCGATAGCGCCAAAGCTTCTACTAATTGTTGTGTAATCCAATTGGTCCCGACAGTTCCGATCCGAATCATGCCACATTCCTCCAATTTATACTGGTTGCCTTTATTTTAACAGTCCCACGGGATTAGGCATAGCACCACCTTATAATTTCTTAAAATCACCAGGGTTTCCCTGTGGTTTTGCACAGTAAAAATGTTATATTGAGGATAGCAACTAATTCAAGGGAGGGATACCGGTGAAAGGTCGTGATTTTGCACTATTCGGACTATCACTGCTCGCCGGCGTGACCGGCGGCTTTTCGCTACGTAAAAAAAAGCAGGCCCAGACCAGTCAATCCCCGTTATTTTACGCGGGGACCTGGCAATTCGTGGACCCCAACAACCAGCGCCACCATCGGTTAGAGATCAGTCCTAATCTGGACGTCCACATCGACGGGCGCTCGTTAGAAGTCAGTGTCCAGGAGTTAAACGACCAGCAGTTGACCTTCCAAGATAAGTTTGGGTACCACCTGGTGATTCACGCCAACGAGCAACGGCCTATCTCGTTTTTTGACGAAGCCGACGACTGTACCTATACCATGCACGCAATAGATCACCCTAAGAAAGCTTAAGCTATTATTTTATTTCATTAAAAAACGCCATCCCGTCGAATCGTACGGGGTGGCGCTTTTGTTAGTCATTATGGCTAAAGGTCTTCCAGTCCTTAGCGGTCCCATTAAACACGGATAGGCCCACCGCTTGCGACTGGCCACTCTGGTTGAGCTGACCCGTGGCATCGTACTCAATCATCTTGACCGGCGACGCGTAGTGCTGCAACGTCCCGTCCATCACCCATTCAGCCTGGTGGGGCAAGACGGGAAGCACGAACTGGTTCAACACGCTCTGCTTGGCTAAAATGATGACGCCCTGCTGATAATTCGCCGAGAGCTTTCGAACCAACTGCTTCAACTTCTGGGCCTGGGCAGGCATCCCGGAGTAGCCGTTCTTGTACTGGTCATAGTAAGCCACGTTGATGGCGATCGGCAGGGTCC
The DNA here is from genome assembly GCA_019113985.1 of Candidatus Levilactobacillus faecigallinarum. Taxonomy (GTDB): domain Bacteria; phylum Bacillota; class Bacilli; order Lactobacillales; family Lactobacillaceae; genus Levilactobacillus; species Levilactobacillus faecigallinarum. The sequence continues at coordinate 10,153 of DXGJ01000063.1, read as the reverse complement.
CGGTATCGGAGCCCACGATGTTGGTGAAGTGCTGATATTGTTGCTCGGCCGAACTGGTAAAGCTGAAGGTGTGAATCACACCGATCTTCATGCTAGCCCCCTGCGAACGTGAATAATTGTTGCTAAAGTCATCGTCGGCGTAGGTCGCCCCAGACGTCGCCTGCAGGTACACGAATTGATGGTGGTTGCTCAGCTTCTGAAAGTCCAGGTAGCCGCTGTTCTGGCTGATACTGACGCCCCGGACGGGGAACATCCCCAGCTGTTGCTGTTCGTGGCGTTGCCATTGGTGCCATCCCCAGACACTGAGTCCCCCCACAATCAAAATGAGCAGGAAAATGCCCAGACGGTGCCAACGGCGGTGTCGCTTGAAAGTATTCTCATAGATTGGTTGATAATCGCGTCGTCGTTTCACCTTGGTCACCGTTCCTCGCAAATCTCTTTGCGATTCATTATACCATGCCCAACCTTAAGGTTCCTCGCGAGTTCGTTCAATCACGTCCCGAACGTGGGTCAGGATTGGTTGGGTCCGCGACGAGCTCCGTAGTACGGTCATCATGAATAGGCTGTCGAGAATCGCGATTTGCGAAATCAACGAATACATCCCCTCAGAGCGGTACTTAATCTCATCGGTCAGTGACAGCAGCGTAATCGTTGCGGCCCGTGATAACGGTGAGCCACTATAGCTGGTGATGCCGATGATAGGCACCCCGTTGTTCCGCAGTTCCTTGACCAGTCGTAGGGTCTCTTGATTTTTCCCGGAATGGGAGATGACCACGGCACAGTCCTGGTCAGTCATCTTGGAGGCCTGCATCAGCTGAATGTCAAAGTCGGGATGGTAGGTCACGTTCAGTGAGGTCCTAACGAACTTGTGGTACCCGTCCAAAGCGGCGATCGACGATCCACCAAGACCGAAAAAGGTCACGGTCTTGGCGTTGATTAGCTTAATCACGGCCCGCGCCATATCATTTTCATTTAAAGCGTCGTTGGTGGCCGTTAATGAGGCCATCGAGGAATGAAAGACCTTGTTGGCGATGGTCCCCAGGGAATCCCCCTCGGCCAACTCCTTGAAGAGCTTGCTGCCCTCCTGGGCGTCGGCCACCACCACGTGGCCCAACTCCATGCTGAACTCGCGGTAGTTGTTATACCCCAAGCGCTTGACGAACCGCGAGATGGAGGCCGTTGATGCCCCGGCCGCGCTCGCCAACTCCCGAATCGTCATCTCGCTGACCGTCGATGGACTATTCAACGCCAACTGTGCAATCTTTTTTTCGGTTGCCGATAAGCTATCATATTTTCCCCGGAGTTTCCCCAGTGCTGAGCGTGCGATAACCAACATCACCTTTCCGTTATAAATTCTTCTGTAAATATTTTACAGCAACCCCCTTGAAATGTGAAACTTTTTTACATATAATAGACCCCGTTGCTATTAAGGGGGCACTATCTTTCGAGGTGTCCGCCGATGATGACCGAGGGCCTTCCGCTTGATTTCAAGTGACGGACTAGGTAATATCATGATAGCGTTTCCGCTACTAGTTGGTTTCATCATACGACCAACTACCGAAAGTTACTCACCCCGGCACGGGGCCCGTCGCGTTACTGTGACGAGGGTCCCTATCGTCCGTGGGCTACAATGAAAGGAAGAATTTTATGGACTACATGATTGGCGTCGACATTGGGACGACTAGTGTTAAGACCGTCTTATACGACACAAAGGGTCAGATGCAGGGCTATTCCAACAACTTGTACCCGCTCTACCAAGATGTGCCTGATATGGCTGAGGAAGATCCCGATGAAATCTTCTCCGCAATTATTGATGGGTTGACCACCGTAATGCGGAAAGCAAACCTGAAGGACGGCCAGTTGCACGGTGTTTCCTTCTCCGCTGCGATGCACAGTTTGATTCTCTTAGATGATGACCACAAGCCATTGACGCGGGCCATCACTTGGGCTGATAACCGGGCCGTAAAGTACGCTGACGAATTACGTGAGAACGGCGTCGGCAAACAACTTTACGAAAAGACTGGGACGCCGATTCACCCCATGACGCCGCTGAGTAAGTTGATCTGGTTGCGTAACGAACAACCCGACCTCTTCAAGCAGGCCCGTTGGTTCGTCGGTATCAAGGAATACGTTATCTACAAGTTATTTGGGGTCTTACAAGAAGACTACTCGATTGCCAATGCTACGGGGATGTTCAACATCTTCAACATGGACTGGGACGACCAAGCCTTGGAAGTTGCCGGGGTTACCCGCGACCAACTGCCTAAGCTGGTTGACACCACCGACCAAATTACTGGGATGAACCAAGACTACGCTGGCGTAATCGGGATGGATCCTTAGACGCCATTCGTTATGGGTGCCTCCGACGGCCCATTGGCGAACTTAGGGGTCGATGCCATCAACCCTGGTGTCGTTGCCGTCACCATCGGGACTTCCGGTGCCGTGCGGGTCGTCACGGACAAGCCGAAGATTGACCCTAAGGGCCGGGTCTTCTGCTACTACCTGTCCAAGGATCACTGGGTCGTTGGTGGGCCGGTCAACAACGGAGGAATCGTCTTCCGTTGGGTCCGTGACCAACTCTTTGCCCCAGAAAAGATTACCGCTGAACAGATGAAAGTCGACTCTTACGACCTGTTAACGGAAATTGCTTCAAAGGTCCCTGCTGGTTCCGACGGTCTGATCTTCCATCCCTTCTTGGGTGGTGAACGGGCTCCTATCTGGGACGCCAACGCGCGCGGTTCCTTCTTCGGATTAACGCGGACGCACTCACGGGCTCACATGGTTCGGGCTGCGTTGGAAGGAATCGTCTACAACCTGTACACGGTTATGTTAGCCTTAGAAGAAGTCGTTGGTAAGCCAACCAGCATTCAAGCAACTGGTGGTTTCGCCCGCTCCGCTCTCTGGCGTCAAATGTTAGCCGACATCTTCGAACAAGACGTAACGATTCCAGAAAGTCCAGAAGGAACGGCCTTAGGTGCCGCTACCTTGGGGATGTTCTCCCTGGGTCTGATCGACGACTTGGCCGAAGTCAAGAACTTCATCGGGGTGTCCAACGTGCACCATCCAAACCCAGAGACCTTCGAAGCCTACCGGACGTTAGTGCCAATCTACATTCGTCTGAGTCGGCAGTTACAATCTGAGTACAAAAACATTGCTGAGTTCCAACGGAAGCACCCACAACAAGTTTCCAAGAAGAAATAATTCGGCATGCTTAGTATTTTCAGAAAACCAACCCTATTTTTTAATTTTTTTGAAAGTATTTTATGTACAAATACGCTTACATCGGGTATACTATAGTCACTTAATTGGAGGGGCAACGCTTTCACGTTGCCTTTTCAAAATTTATTCAATGAAAGGGCTTACTTAACATGGAACTTTTAGCACTTGTTATCGGGGTCATCTTCTTATTGGTCCTCATTATTCGTTTCAAGATCAATACCTTCGTTTCCCTGATCCTAACCTCCGTCGTCACCGCGATGTTGTTAGGAATGGACCTAACCAAAATCGCCACCACGATTGAATCAGGGATTGGGAGTCAATTGGGAGAATTATCCCTTGTCTTTGGTTTCGGGGCTATGCTGGGTCGGTTAGTTGCCGACGCCGGTGGGGCTTACGTGATCGCCACGACTTTGATCGATAAATTCGGGAAGAAGCGCCTGCAAATTGCCATTATGCTGGCTTCATTCATTATCGGGATTGCGCTCTTCTTCGAAGTCGGGATGGTCTTACTGATTCCAATCGTCTTCGCCATCGCATTGGAAGCCGATGTACCAATCCTGTACCTTGGGATTTCCATGGCTGCCGCTTTGTCCGTTACCCACGGGTTCTTACCACCTCACCCGGCACCAGTTGCCATCTCCGCCGTTTTGAATGCCAACGACGGGAAGGTGCTGTTATTCGGGTTGATTGTTGCCATTCCTAGTGCAATCGTTGCCGGCCCACTCTTCACCAAGTTGGCCCAAAAGTTCGCACCAAGTGCCTTTAAGCAAAAAGGGAACCTGTCTTCCCTGGGTGAAGTCAAGACTTTCAAGCCTTCCGAAGCCCCAAGCTTTGGGATGTCCGTTCTGACTTCCCTGTTCCCCGTTATCTTGATGGCGATCACCACCATCTACAAGATGACTGTTGACGGTGGTTCAACCCCAACTAAGGGTGCCACCATGTTAGACAAGATTGTTGCCTTCATCGGTGACCCAGCCATGGCCATGCTCATCTCTCTGATGGTTGCCATGTTCACTATGGGCTGGGCCCGGAAGCGGAAAACGTCTGATATCATGGCCACGTTGGAAAACGCGGTTAAGTCCATCGCTATGCTGCTGTTAGTTATCGGTGGTGGTGGGGCCTTCAAGCAAGTCCTCATCGACGGTGGTGTTGGGACCGAAGTTGCTAAAATCTTCGCTGACTCCAGCATCTCCCCACTGATCTTAGGGTGGTTGGTTGCCGTTGTGCTCCGTATCGCCTTAGGTTCCGCCACGGTTGCTTCCTTGACCGCTGCTGGAATCGTTGCCCCATTGATGGCCCAAGCTGGGGTTGACCCAGCCTTGATGGTTCTGGCCATCGGTGCTGGTTCCTTAGCCGCATCTCACGTGAACGATGCCGGTTTCTGGATGTTCCGTGAATACTTCGATTTGACGGTTAAGCAAACGTTGAGTATTTGGACCGTGCTAGAAACCATCATTGCCGTGGTTGGTTTAGCGATTGTCATGTTGCTGAACCTCGCGTTCCACTAAACATTAAACTTGTTTTACCCCGAACGGGACGTTGCTGCACACCTACTTGTGTGGCAACGTCCCGTTTTTTGGTGCGGTCTAAACCACCTCCCCCATTCCGTGCTATAATAATTAAATCGGCTTTTTCGTGTTGGGGATTCATGGTTGAATATTGGTCGTTGATGGTCGCTCCGCTCTGCCGAGCATTGGGACCGTAGTGGGCACGACTCAGAAGCCCTGCCAAAAGCGCAGGTCTCCGGAGCTCGACCTTGTTGTAGGCTGGCAAAAAACACCAGCCAACAACAATTTCACCACGGTCCCAAAGTCGGCGCCGCTTCGCTCACGTTTGCGGTTAATAATCACCGATGGCAGTTGTTATGGTGCTATCATTCCGTTACAAGGGGCATACGGGTATACTTCTCCAGCTACTTATCGCCACACATCATAATCATTAGATATTTATCGTGCTTAATCCGAGCACAATTGGCCAAACGCACATCGCTCTTCTAGCCGAATAGCCATTGAACACATGGTCAGGGAAAATTCAGCTAGTATCCATACGCGTATTAATAGTTGCTGATTTATGGCGTTGTCATCGCGGAGTCGTGCCCACTACGGACCAGCTTGCTCGGCGGAACGGAGCAGCCAACAACGACATGTTTAATTTTTAAAGAGTAACCGTAACTACCTAACAGTTTGGTCATTTTCTGTCGCTCACGTTGGCGCCCATTTCAGTTATCCAGGCGGAACGGAGCCGACTTGATCCACCATGGTGTCGTTAGTCTTAGTCGCGCGGACTTCGCGGCTTAGACTAAGGCCGAGCTCCGGAGACCCGTGGGCTTTGCGGGGCTTCGGAGTCGTGCCCACTATGGTGGATCTTGCTCGGCGCAGTGGAGCCGCCATCAACGACATATTTAGCAATTACCCAAAACTTGTAGAGAGAGAAGAGGCATCTTATTTTGGCAAAGGAATTACGTCGTGAGATTGGGACGTTTACCGCGTTGGCGACCGTTATGGGAACCGTGATTGGCGGTGGGGTCTTCTTTAAGACCGCTAGCGTGGTGGCCGCCAACCACTCCGCCAACATGACCCTGCTGGCCTGGGTGTTGGGTGGCCTGCTAACCATCTGTGCCGGCCTGACCAGTGCCGAACTGGCCGCCGCCATCCCCAAGACCGGGGGCGCCATGCGTTACCTGGAATACGCCTACGGGAAACCCGTGGGCTTCTTGATGGGCTGGGCCCAGATTCTGGTTTATTACCCCGCCAACATCGCCGCCCTATCAATCATCTTCGGCGTGCAATTCGTCGCCCTGTTCCACCTGACCACCGTCTGGCAGTTGCCCGTCGCTATCCTGTGCGGCCTGAGCATCACCGGACTGAACTTCCTGGGCGCCAAGGTCGGCGGCCGCGTCCAGTCGATTGCCCTGGTCTTTAAATTAATTCCGATCGCCGTCATCGTGGTCCTAGGCCTCTTCGCCCCGGCCCACACCAGCATCCAGTTCTGGCCAATCACCACCGGAAACCACATCGGCTGGGGCAGCGCCTTCTGCTCGAGCCTGCTGGCGACCATGTTTGCCTACGACGGCTGGATCAGCATCGGCAACATTGCCGGTGAGATGAAGCGGCCCGAAAAGGACCTGCCCCGCGCCATCGTACTGGGATTGGCCCTAATTACCCTAGTCTATGCGCTGGTCAACCTGGTCTTCCTGCGCACGCTGCCCATCGACGCGATTGCCGGCAACCAGAACGCGGCAGCTGACGCGGCCATGCGGCTCTTCGGTCAGGTCGGTGGCAAGCTGGTCACCATTGGGATCCTGATTTCGGTCTACGGCGCCATCAATGGCTACACCCTGACCGGGATGCGGGTACCGTTTGCCATGGCCTCCGAGGACAGCCTGCCGTTCTCCCAATACTTCCGGCGGCTGTCGCGGCGGACCTACGTCCCCTACTTCGCCGGGACGGTCCAGTTTCTCATCGCACTCATCATGATGCTGCTGGGGAGCTTCGACCTTTTGACCGACATGCTGGTCTTCGTGATGTGGGTCTTCAACTGCCTGATTTTTCTGGCGGTCTTTAAGCTTCGCCGCAAGGAACCGGCACTGCTCCGGCCTTACAAGGTCCCGGGCTACCCCGTGATTCCGTTGATTGCCCTGGTCGGTGGTCTGTTTATCCTGGTCACCACCATCGTGACCGAGCCAGGCCTGGCCATGACCGGCCTGGCCCTAACGCTGCTGGGGCTGCCCGTGTATTATTGGCACCAGACCCACCGCAAGCAGTCGCAAACCAACTAAACGCAAAACTGGCGCCAATTCCCGCAACGGAATTGAAGCGCCAGTTTTTATTTGTCTAGAAATTAGTCCTGGTAAATCTTCTTCGCCAGACCAAATGCGGACCATGCCTTTGGCCAGCCGGTGTAGAAGGCCAAGTGGGTGATCAGTTCGACCATCTCATCCTTGGTCACGCCGTTTTGCTTGGCAATCTGCATGTGGGCTTCCAGTTGGGGAACCCCCTGGGTCAGCAGGCTGGAGACCGTGATTAGGCTCCGGTCGTGGGCGGACATCTTGTCCTCGCGGGACCAGACTTCGCCAAACAACACATCATCGTTTAATTCCGCGAACTTCGGTGCAAAGTCGCCCAAGTTGTCGCGGCCTGCGGTTTGCTTTTTAGCCATTTTACTTGTCCTCCTCAACTGCGGCGTACTGTTCATCCGAAACGGGTTCCAGCCACTCTGGCGTCCCGGCCGTGATGGCGATGTGAGAGAACCAGCTATCCTTGGTCGCGCCGTGCCAGTGCTTAACACCATCGTGGGTAACCACTACGTCACCGGGGACCAGGTGCCGGGCCGGTTGGCCGTCTTCTTGGTACCAGCCTTCGCCACCGGTGACCAACAAGATTTGGAAGCCATCGTGGTGAATGTGCCAGTTGTTGCGGCATCCGGGTTCAAAGGTCACGTTGCCCACGCCAACACTGACGTTAGGGTCGTTGACCAAGCCCTGGAGGTAACTCTGACCCGTAAAGAACTTCGCGTAGGCGTCGTTCTTGGGCCCCATTGGAAAAATGCTATCGGTGGTAATGTTTTCGTTTTTAGCCATAATCGATTTCCTCCTAAAATTAAGCTTGCTTGGTTGGGTAGATGGTAAACTCGTTCACGTTGACGTCTTCGGGTTGATCCACGGCAAAGTTAACCACCCGGGCTACGGCGTCGGGCGTAATCCCGACTTGGTCGTAGAACTGTTGCATGCCGGTCGCGGTGTCCTGATCGGTAATCGTGTGCAGGAGTTCCGTGTTAATCGCGGCCGGGTAGAGCGAGGCCGTCCGAATGTTGGTACCTTCCTGGGCGCTTTCCATCCGAATGACTTCCATCAGGTTCCGAACGGCGAACTTGGTGGCCCCGTAGACCCCGGCACCGGCAAAGCTCTTGATTCCCGCCACCGAAGACGTGGTGATGATTTGACCGTGCTTCTGGCTGGTGAAGGTTGGCATGACAGCGGCGACACCGTTCAGAACCCCCTTCAGGTTGATGTCGATCATCGCGTTCCATTCGTCGACGTGCAGCGCACTGATGGGCGAGCTGGGCATGATGCCGGCGTTGTTGAAGATAACGTCCAGGCCACCGAAGTCGGTCTTGGCCTGGTCGACCAACGCCTGAACATCGGCCGGCTTAGTCACATCGGTCACCCGGTAACTGGCCTGACCACCGGCGGTTTGGATGTCGTTCACGATGGCCTGCAGGCGGGATTCTCGCCGCGCACCCAGGACGACCTTGGCGCCGTTTTGTGCTAAGAGCTTGGCACTGGCCTCACCAATTCCAGAAGAGGCACCCGTGATGACAATAACTTTATTTTGAACACTCATTTATAAAGACTCCTTTTATGATTGACTGGTTGAAAAATACTGTAATAACCAATGGTCCAGGGCACAGGCAGCACGGTCAGCCCGCGACCCCCGAATCGGGAGGCCCGACATGACGGTCGCCGTGGGGGCCAGTGCCGTTAGCGTTTCAATGCTCCGGCCCAGTCCACTGCCCTCGTGCGTGGCAAACGGGTAAAGTACCCGCGGCGGATTCGACGTCTGACTAAGCAACGTGGCTACCGGTCGGGGCAAGTCCCCAAACCAGATGGGATAGCCGACGAACCACACGTCATCCGTAATCGGCGAAGACGACTGGAGGACCGGTAATGCCGCCTGCTCGTGCTCGGTTCGGGCACGTTCGAGTAACGCGTGATAGTCCGTCGGGTACGGCTCCCTTGGCCGAATCTGTTGGATGGGCACGGCCAACCGCTGGGCCAGTTGTTGCGCCACCCGCATGGTGTTGCCCACGGGGACAGCTTGCGGGTGGCCCCGGACCAGTGTTTCTCCGGGGGATGAGAACACCAGTATCGCGGCCAAACTATCAGCTCCCTTCGTTGGCTGGTCCTTATCAACAGAACCCAGTGTACGGCCAAATCCGATATAGTTCCAATACCTCTAAAGATTGTTGAAATGCCTATTGAGCATAACAACTAGAAACCTCATCTGGTTTCAAAAAACAGAACCTAAATTGTGATGAACCGTCACTTCGTTCCGCCGGAACCTGAGTACCGTAGTGGGCACGATTCCGAAGCTACGCGAAATGCACGCGCATCTCCGAAATGCGGCCTTGTTGTAGGCTGGTAAAAAACACCAGCCAACAACAATTTCACTACGGTACTCAAACCGGCTCCACTGCGCTGATACTTGCGCATGACCAATACGGAACCATTCAAACTGCCGCTACGCCAAGGTCCAGCTACCTTGTCTAACCTCTCCTACTCTTCACGCATTGTCAGCTTGCCATTATTGAGCATCACCGAGACCAACCAAGTTTGCCCGCCGTATGCTACACGACAACCACTACGAGATGTTGACAAAATTCCCCTGGCATATTTCACTACATCATCACGCAGCATGCTTATCCCTCTTGCCCCTTTACCCACTTTCTTACATAAATACGTTATTCAAGAGCCATTGGCTGATAGCGTTGAAAATTTCCAGTTCGGCTTTTGATAATTTACCAGACTTCACAACAGAATTGACAACTCCCACCTACAGAACTCACCCCACCACCCCCTAGCGTAGTGGAGCCGACTTGCTGGGCCGTGGTGTCGTTGGTGTTAGTTCGCGTTTTTGGCGAGCTTACACCAAGGCCGAGCTCTGGAGATACGCGATCTTTGCGTAGCTTCAGAGTCGTGCCCACTACGGACCAGCTTGCTCGGCGCAACGAAGCGGCCAGTTCCCGCCATCTCCACGAACTCACTTCACCAACCCCTAGTGCAGTGGAGCCGACTTGTTGAGCCGTGGTGTCGTTGGTGTTGGTCGGCGTTTTTTGCCGGTTTACACCAAGGCCGAGCTCTGGAGATGCGCGATCTTTGCGTAGCTTCAGAGTCGTGCCCACTACGGACCAGCTTGCTCGGCGCAACGGAGCGGCC